>CAYMCX010000006.1:8932-13147 GCA_964389145.1 uncultured Candidatus Saccharibacteria bacterium | reverse complement strand
TGTCAATCTGTGGCAACAAAGACTGTGCTCTTTGCAGCTGCTTCCATACTTCTACTGATTTAATGACCATACCCGGTTGAAAAAGAACCTGTCCGTCGGGCATTTCTTTTTCAGACGCCCACCAAAACTTATCGCTGTTTAAAGATTCATGAAAAGAGATCTGTTCCTTAATCTCCTCGGAAGGAAAATTCTTCCAAATTGGAAGTGTTTCCCCATCTTCTATAGCTTGGGTAAATTTGAAATCCTCAAAATTCTGCACCAATGCGTTTTGAATCTCCCAAAGTTTTGTGTGAATTTTATTTCCGGCTACCGACCACATCGGATACACATCTCCATTGGCCATATCAGCGTCTGTAGCGCCCCACGTGCTTTCGCGAACATCCTCCACTGTGTCCAGCTCACTTTTAATTTCGGTATCCTCAATAAACTCGGAGACACCGCAGAATTTACCACCGTTATCCAGCACATAGTTAACAAGGTTCTCTAAAAATAAGATTCCTTCCTTGTTGTGATGGCCAAAGGTCTCCCCGTCTAATACAACAATGCTGCTTGTATGCAACATACTTGTGATATCGTCAATTTCTGAATTACGTTTAAAAGCTAAAACATTACTTAACGCTCTGTTTCTAACTGCAAGTTTAATTTCTAAATCCTTAAACGAATAAATTCCTGAGAGTTCCCCCTCCCCTTCTATAGAAGTCTCGTCCGCTAAAATCCACCTGTACCCCATGTCATTTACGCTTTTTACTAACTCCGAGTTTACAGCAAGTTCCGGAGGAAAAAATCCGCTGACATTTCTTAACATAATTGAAGGCTCGCCCTCAAAACCGGTTCTTCTGCCCAAGTAGTAACCAAGTGCGTATTCGTCCAATATAATCTGCTCTTCTACAAAACGTTTTGGAAGTTTAGTTAGCAAAGGGTGATAGGCGGCGCTTCCGGTAAGTTCGACTCGTTCAGAATTTACAAATTCCTTAAGTTGATCAATCCAATCTGAGTGCCCGTAATCCTCCATCTGCTTTAACAAGCTTAGTGGAAGGTTAAGAGTCAAGTTGAAATCTTTTTTGTGTCTAATAAGTTTTAATAAAGGAGAGTAACAAGAAGAATAAATGTCATTAAAAATAACCTTGTCCTGTGTTACCGGTTGATATAGATGAAGCACAAATGCTGTAGTCACGCTCATAAGTATATAAGGTAGTCTTGGAACTGTCCAGACAAAAAAACAACCCAAATATGGGATTTGGTGAGATCACCCAAAACAAAACAACCCAAATTAAGAGGGGTACATTCTCATTCTCCTGCCCACAGAACAAGAAGGCCCCTCATAACTTGGGTCGTTATGACGTCAACTGCCATATAGCGATCACGCTATGAATTATGATGACAATTTAACACAAATTCCGCGATATGTCAACCTAATATACCCTCTTCAAACTTCAAATTCGACTGTTTTGCCACTTTAAATGAGTGTGCTCTGTCATACAATTTCTCATATTCCTTTGCACTGAAGTGCCAGCTAAAGTCAGCGCGCATTGCATTGGTCTGTAACCTCTCCCATACAGATTTATTTTTATGCAATTCATATGCACGGGCTATCTGTCCAAACAACGAAAACTCATCAAAGTCGGAAAAGACAAAACCAGTACCTTCTCCTGTAATAGTGTTAAAGTTTTCAACGGTATCTGCTAAACCGCCCACTTTTCTAACAATGGGTATGGCACCATATCGCATAGCTTCAATCTGGACAATGCCGCAAGGCTCAAATCTGGACGGGTATAAAATACAATCGCATCCTGCGAACAAAAGTCGTGGAAGTGTGAAATTAGGATAAGGGTGAATTCCAACCTGCTTAGGGAAAGCATTCTTTAAATCATTTAGCATGTTTGTTAAGCCGCCATCTCCCCCGCCAACCTGAACAAATTGAACATCGTAGTCTTTGAAAACGTGATACAGAGTGTTAATAATCAAGTCCACGCCTTTCATAGAATCTAATCTGCCCACAAAACCTAACAAGAGTGTATCCGGATTAGTTGGGAGGTTAAACTCTTCCTGCAACACGGCTTTGTTTAGTGCTCTATCTTTTAGTCTGCTCACTGAAAAATTATGCTCAATCAAATTGTCTTTTTCGGGATTAAATTCGTCATAATCCAAGCCGTTTACGATACCAAAAAGTTTACTTTTCACTTCTAGAAGTAGTTTGTCCAAGTTTTCACCGAATTCCGGGGTTAAAATCTCTCTCGAATAAGATTTAGACACTGTGTTTACTGCATCCGCGTAAAGTATTCCTCGCTTCATAAAATTTAAATGCGGGAGTCGCTCCGAAAAGAAAGAAGCAATTTCTGATCTTCCATCATCTGAGTCCAACTCAGACACGTGCTTATGATCAAAGTTTCCTTGAAAATGCATGTTGTGAATGGTAAATACGGATGCGATCTTATTAAGAATTGGATCATCCTTGTAAAGAGTTTTTAGGTAGTTAGCAACCAGCCCTGTGTGCCAATCGTTGGTATGAATTACTTCGGGAACAAAAATACCTGTCTTTATAAACTCTAATACACCTCTGGATAATAGTGCCCACCTTGTTGGGTCGTCTGTGTAACCATAGACATTAGCTCGTTTTTCATAGTATTCCTGGTTCTCCAAAAAATATGTGGTGGCGCCGTTTTCGCCAGCCTCAGCCATTTTTATGTTACAAGTTAGAAAAGGTGTTTCCTCGTCCCCTGTTGGAACTTGGAGCCCTTCGTGTATAAGTTTAAGTTTATATTTCTCCTCATCAAGCGGCCCAAATTTAGGCATAAATATTGCTACTTCATGCCCACGTTTGAGCAAAGATTTAGATAAGTAACAAACTACAGAGGAAAAACCGCCTATAGTAGCATAAGGAGCTGCTTCGGTAGCAACCATTAGAATTTTCATGTTTGTATTCTAACACAAAAAAGGGTGAAAGGCTCAAATTGGCCAACATAGTCAACAAAAAAGCCAATTGAGTATTATTTTATAAAAGCTAAATTACAAAACTATCGAATCAAACTCACGTGCAAGACCCTCTTCCCCATTATCGATAAGATCCTTCTTAAGCTGGGCGTCTGATACTACGTACAAACCGTGCATTTCCTTCTTGGAATCAAACAGTGATTTGTTTTTTGAGCTTAATAAACAAAGCTGGGCGTTGTTTTCTTCCGCAGGTACTAAATGAAGCATTCTTTCGTAGAATTCCCTATCTTCAGGTCTAATGTAAACATGAAGAACTGAAAAAGGCTTAATTGGTTTGTGCAACGACATACCAGCGTTTAGAGTAAAGGCGTAATCTACGGACGCTTTTCTGGAACTTTTATCTATATTCTGAGCAATGTCCTTCAAACCGCCGGTGAGACTTCTATAGTAGTAACTTTGATCGCCTTGGGGCTCTTTTTCAGGTTCTCTTTCTTCAACCGCAAATGCATTACCACTGATACTTTCAGTTTTTTCCGGAGCTGCTGTAATGGGTTCTGATAACGGTGCAGGATGTTCGGTTTTCTTAGTTTCTTCTTCACGATATTTGTTTGCGGCTGCTCTAAACTTCTCTAACCAATCAACAGGTTCTTCCTCAACTGTTTCTCCTACCTCAGCTACAGGAGCTGCTTTGGCTACGGGTTTAATTTCCTCCGCAGGTTCTACTGGTACCTCTTCTTTAAAAGAAGGAACTTCGTATTTAGATAAGTCTTCTGGTTTGGCGGATTTAGATTCTGCGGCTTTCTTCTCCTCTGCTCTTTCACTAGCCTCAGCTTTTGCTTCCTTTTGTTTTTCTTGGGTTTGACCGTTTGGATATAAAAAGTCTAAAATGTTTTGCTTTGTAAATCTATGTCTGCCTGTTGCAGTCTTAACCTCTGCATCCAATTTACCTTCGTCTAAATACCTGTAAACGGATCTCAAACTAACTCCTAAAATTACTGCTACTTCTGTTGATGTATATAATTTTTCTTCTAATTGCATGACATTAGAATTGCACAATAATTTTTTGGTGTCAAGGGTGTTTTACGATTTCTTAACAGATTTCAGATAGACAAGGATTGGAAATGATGGAAAAGCTCTGACAATTCTACGCAACCGCCACGGCTGTGTAACTAGTTTATACAACCACTCTAGATTGTGGTTAATGTAAAAATCCGGACTGCGCTTCTGTGTTTGAATTACATAGTCAAATGTCTCACGGCCATTTGTAATAACAAAGATTTCTAT
>CAYMCX010000006.1:0-8922 GCA_964389145.1 uncultured Candidatus Saccharibacteria bacterium | reverse complement strand
TGTTCCTCCAACTCCCATACACACTTTGGCAGGTACCTTACACATGTTTCTTTTTATCCATTTTTCCTGATGTGGGTGCCCATATGCTACAAACAGGAAATCTATGTTACTCACCGAAGCCTCTTTCATCTTATATTTTATGTAATCTACTGTTTGGGAATCATTACTTTCAAAAGGGTTGAAAGCCGATGTAGCCCCAACAATGTGCAAATTAGGGTATAGCAAGCGTAATTTACCTGCTGTTCTATCTGCCAAGTCATAATCAACTTCCAACATCTTTCCTTTCTTGTCTTTCGGCCACCCCCCAAGTAAAAACACATTTAAATTATTTTTTTCTGCATAAGAACACATTTCGTAAAACAGCTCTACACCCGCTACCCTCTTGTTCGCCAGTGTCATACGCGTTGATGATCTAAAACCTACTGATAGGCCACGAATAAGCGCTTTAACTATAAAAAAACTAGATTTAGGAGTCTTTTCAGCCCAATCTGTGAAATCAATTGCCATAAGTACACCACTACCGTCAGGTACAGACAGGTCAGCCTCGTTTAATATAGCTCTAAATGGCATGTCTTTTTGCGCCTCCATTATAAACTCAGCGTTGGTAGTAGTAATATAGTGACAATTACCGTCACTGAGTAAATTCCCTACCCATTGCATGACACCGCCCATGTCAAGACCAGAGTTCACTTTTACGCCAAGTACTTGCTTATCCTGGCCTTTATTAGAATTCGTTGAGGTATTGTTCATATATTTTACCCATTATAATAGTATAACTTTATCTCTTTATCATACTTCGACTAAATATGTCGAAATTCTCTAAAGCTCTGCCCAATCCTTTAACAACACAAAGTAATGGATCGTCAGCAACGTGAGCAGGAACACCCGTGAAATTTGTAATGTATTTATCTAAATTGGTCAAAAGAGCAGTTCCACCACTTAGGACAATTCCTTTATCTATAATATCCGAAGAAAGTTCCGGAGGGGTTCGCTCCAAAACACTTTTTACGGCAGAACCAATTTGAGACAAAGGGTGTGCCAAAACAGAAATGATCTCGCTGGAAGTTAAAGTTATGGTTTTAGGAAAACCTGATACTGAGTCCCTACCCTTTACTTCCATTATCTTTTCTTTTGCTAAGGGCATGGCAGCACCTATTTCTATTTTCACTTTTTCTGCCGTGTTATCTCCAATTACTAAATTATATTTTCTTCTAATATGAAGGGATATGGCTTCGTCCAAAGTATTTCCCCCTACTCTAACGCTTCCGTGAACCACCATGCCATATAAAGACACAATTGCAATCTCACTGGTTCCCCCTCCAATATTAACTACCATATTTCCCGAAGGCTCCGATACAGGAAGTCCTGCACCTATTGCAGCTGCTAAAGGCTCCGGAATTAAATAAGCAGTTTTAGCTCCGGCTGAATACGCTGCTTCCAAAACAGCTCGTGCCTCTACAGATGTAGCACCACCAGGAATTGAAATTATTACATCGGGCTTAACTAAACGTGAAGGACCTATCGCCTTATTAATAAAATATTTGAGCAAAGCCTCTGTAGTACGATAATCTGCGATAACACCGCTTTTTAACGGCCTTGAGGCCTGAATGTTTTCAGGTGTTTTTCCAAGCATTACACGAGCCTCCTCCCCTACAGCAACGATCCGTTCATCGTCCATAGAAATGGCTACAACAGTAGGTTCTTTTAATGCAATTCCTTTTCCGGAAACATAAACCTCCGAATTGGCAGTGCCCAGATCTATCGCGATTTTCTTCGAGAACATAACTGTATTATACAGGCAAAAGCTAAAGTCATGAAAAGCAGTTCTTGCTACTACTACGTCATTTTTTGCTGGCGTAAACCTCATAAAAGTGGTAAAATTGCACCCATGCAGCAACGCACATGGTTTCAGTCACTACTTACATTTATAACAATTCTGGGAATCACCACCTCCCTATTTCTATACACAGCTGGATATAGATTGTCCAGAAAAGAAGATCGTACGATAGATTTTACCCAAACAGGTATGATCAGCGCTAAATCTATCCCTAACGGCGCTAACGTCTATTTAAACGGTGTTTTATTAACAGCAACCGACGATACCATCTCAGGAATTGAACCCGGTATCCATAATTTAAAAATAGTAAAAAAGGGCTTTGTAACCTGGACCAAAGATATTGAAGTATTCCCGGAACTTGTTACTGATGTAACATCAGTTTTGGTATCTCAAAGTCCCCGTTTGGAACCTCTCACAAACACAGGCGCCAGAACACCAACCATCTCACCTACCTTAAGCAAGTTAGCTTACTTCTCAAAAGAACCGGAGAGCTCGGGCATTAGAGTAATAACACTTGCTCAAGAAGGAATTTCCTTATTTAGATCCACACCATCAACAATACTTTCTGACACACCCAGAATCGCCTACTCCAACGGTTTAAGCCTTGAATGGTCTCCCGACGAAAAGGAATTATTAGTAGAAGTGGAAAAAGATGTGTTTTACGTTGTCGATCTAGAAAATAACTCAGCAATAATCGTAAAAGATCCAGTTGTCACTAGAACCGCATGGACAGAGGAACTTACCAAGAAAAGAGCGGACTTCTTACAAAAAGTAGAGATTCCTGAAGACATCAGAAAACTAGCCACTGATCAGAAATCGGTATGGGCTCCAGATGGCCGCAAGTTCCTATATACAGTAATAAACGCCGGAAATATCGAATACAGGGTCTATAATATGGAACAACCAATCCCAGTTGGAGAACAGGTCGAAAACGTTACTTTAACTATAAAACAAACAGATCCACAACCAAAAGTTTCATGGTTTGCCGATAGTTTTCACTTAATAGTTACACAAGGGTATACAGAAACAGATAAAAAAGGTGTCATAAGCTTAATCAGAATTGATGGAACAAACATGACGGAGTTGTACAACAATACCCTCTACTCCGACCAAGTCTACAGTGCACCCAGTGGGGATAAAATAATAATGCTCACTTCCTTTAAATCAGGCGAACAGACCGACCTTTATACCATAAGTATTAGAGATTAAAATTACTTTATATTGGAAAGCTTAGCCGTTACCACTAACCTATTTAAAGTTGTTCCAGGTGGATCGCATGTCTGAAGTGTAAGTAAAGGCTCTATAACGGATCTTTGAAGCGGGAATGTATTCCAACCTTTCACGACTTCCTTATTAACAACAATGTATGTATGGTCTTTTCCTTCATAAAACAAGTGAATCACATCATCGGTGTCTAACTTTCTAAGCAAATTAAAAACAGTAGCGTACTTGCCTAATTGCCAAAAATTCACGGAAGCGTGGGCAAATATATACACATTACCGGGACTATTAGAGGGATAATCTGAACTGGAGGCATGGGCAACCCCCTCTTTTAAGGCCTGCTCGTATGCTTTTTCGTCCATAACAGGAACATCTGCAATAACAGGAACATTAACACCAATTTTCTCGATTATTAAACCAAAGTCTTTATTAACAGGATCCATTGTGAGAGGTTTTGAAAAAAGCAGTCCGGCAAACGCACTGTACTCTTCTTCGTTCTTACTTGCTTCCCTACTTTTTGATTGTAGTTGATACCAAATCTCATCCCGAATAACCGGGAAATATGTCAAAAGTAGAAGAAGTATGCCTAAAACGATAATGGAAGTGCTGAGTTTTTTCAGGAGTTTCACAAAGAAAGTATATACAACCAGCGGCCAAAGAACAATCTTTGGTCAGGGACCCCGGACTTGAACCGGGAGCCTCTGCGTCCCGAACGCAGCGCGCTACCAATTGCGCCAGTCCCTGTTTGAGACTTAAACGGAACATATGCCATCATGGTGCTCCCAGAGGGAATCGAACCCCCATCTTGCCCTTAGGACGGGCCTGCTCTATCCATTGAGCTATGAGAGCAAATGTGAGAGACATCTCAAGAAATTTCTGGCGGAGGGGGCGGGATTCGAACCCGCGATGAAATCACTTCCATACAGTCTTTCCAGGACTGCGCACTAGACCAACTATGCGACCCCTCCAGGTCGAGAAACGTTAACACGCATAGGTGTGGTGTGAAGCAACACACTATGCGACCCCTCCAAGGCCAAGAGACGTTAGCAAACCCTCAAAGCTAATAGATTTTATCACGAAATATGGGAAATTAATTGTGGATTATGGCGGAGGGGGGGGGATTCGAACCCACGATGCGCTTGCGCACATAATGGTTTTCAAGACCATCGCACTAGACCACTATGCGACCCCTCCACGTTAAAAGACATTAACACGCATAGGTGGTGCAAATCAACACACTATGCGACCTCTCCACACAAAACTTAGCACCTAGTAATTGTAGACATCCTCGTGAACTCTTCTATATGACAGTATTTCTTCCGGTTTAAACCACAGTTTTATCTCTTCTTCAGCCTCATCAACAGCACCCGAGGCGTGGATCATATTAAACGTAGTTCGCTTCCTCTTCATACCGGCAAGGGCTGAATCCAACCCATAATCACCTCTTATTGTGCCGGGGGCTGCAGTATCTGGAAAGGTGGAACCAACTAAAGATCTTATTTTTGAAACCGCATTAACACCTTCAAACACTATTGCAATGACAGGACCTGACGCTAAAAACTGAGCATTCCTTTTATCAACCATGGCGCCTATTTCTTTCGGATCCTCGGTAGCAAAACACTCCATTGCATCCATGCCGTTTAATTTACAATCCTCGATATTTCTAAAACCTACCTTAAGCTTCCACTCATCATCATGGTTATAATGTTTCGAACCTAAACCTTCACTAACTTCCAAGATCTTTAGCGCAACAATTTTTAAACCTGCTCTTTCAAATCTCTGGATAATTTCTCCCACTATTCCCCTTTTAACCGCATCCGGTTTCATTAATACAAGTGATTTTTGAATCATAATAATCTCCTATAAACTTTTAAAAAGCTGCTACTGGAAACCTATTCTAACACAACCTCTTTTACCTCAAAACCTCCGCCTGCACCTAGCTCTAATACCGCAAATCTTGGTGTTTGGACATTCCTGCTCTCGGTTAGAGCTCCAAGAACAATGTGCTTAAGGCTCTTTCGAACGGGATCTTCTATCTCAGAAAATAAATGACGATCCCCGGAAATAATTGCTTTTACATTGGAACCACGAACTAAAGTTAATATTTCGTCTGCCTGCTCCTTAACTTTTGACACTACCTCACCTTCAACCACCCCCATAATTCTGTCATTATCTGTCGCATACATGGTTGTATGAACTAGAACAAAGTCCGCATCAGAAACCTCTGTCGTAAACCAGTTCATCTCTTCTTCAGGTATTACAGTATAATTGGCGCTATTATCCAACATTAGGAATGTATAGCCACCTAATTCTACCTTTTGATAATTTTTTCCAAACACGGAAATGTAGTTTTTTGTGCCAATAGATTGAGCTAAATCGTGATCCCCCGGTAAAGCGTAGTAATATAGCCCGCTGTTATCCAATACTTCCTTTGCATTCTGAAGTGATCCGTAAAGTCGCCTAAGTAAAGAACGGTATTTATTCCCATAGTCTTAGACTCTATTAAAGCCTGATTCAACAAACCATTGTAATCATGAGAATCGGTCATGAGCGCAATTTTTATAGTATTAGTTTGGGCGTCACTGGTAGTTTTCTCTGTTTTGGCACTTTTCACCTCTAGAGTGCTAACAGTGTCTTTTTTAGTTGTATTAGAAGTCTTTTTTGCGGTTTCTGAAGTTTCAGCAGTTTCTATGGAAGGTAGTCCAAATCTCTCCGAAAACTTGCCGGCCACTTCCCCAACCTGCTCCTCAATCCCAAATTTCTCCAACGCCGGCCGGGCTAGTTTGTATGTTTGGTCACTTACCATACCAAAACTTAACGTAGAAACACCTTTTACTAAATAGGATATTCCAAGTGTAAAAGCAGTAAGCACAATAATAGAAGCCGAGGTCCGTAAAGATCTACCCCACTTTTTTCTTGTTTCATGTTTCGCTTTTCTTTTAAACATCAAATTAGGCTGTTAATTACATTCTCTCAACTACATTAATACCTAACAAGTTTAATCCATTTTTCAACACTTGTCCGACACTCTTTGTCATAATAAGTCTGAGGTCTCTAACATGTGCGCTCTCTGCATTTAGTACGGATACTGTTGCGTACATAGCATTAAACTTCTGTGCTAAGGAGAATAAATGATTAGCAATAATATTTGGTGCATATCCAAGGGCAGCGCTTAGAGCCTCCTCTGGGAATTTATAAATCTCTCTTAGCACAGCCTCTTCCTTGGGGTCTAATTCGTACGAACCCAACAAATAAGAAGCGTGGGCAAATTGTTCCGGATCAAAAGTATAGTCAGCCTTGTCCAAAATAGAGCAAGTTCTAGCATACGTATACATCAAATACGGACCGGTATTGCCGTCAAAACGTGTCACATATTGATAATCGAACGAAATATCCTGTGAGGGATCGACCTTTAGCAGGCCGTATCTAAAGGCCGCTAAGGCTACTTTTTTAGCGGTACTTAAAGCGCTGTCACCTTTTTCAACGTTTTTTCCTACTTCGTCTAATTCTAAGTCCACTAACTTCTGAAACACCTCGTCGGCGTTTATGACAGTACCCTTTCTTGATGACATCTGACCTTCAGGTAGTTTTACTACGCCGTAAGGTATGTGTCTGAGTCTTCCAGCAAATTCAAATCCCAATACTTCTAATATTTTAAAAATCTGTTTAAAGTAATCAGTCTGGCGGTAGTCCACCACATACAGTCTTTGATCGAGTTGGTACTTCTCAAACGTATCTTTTGCCAATTGCAAATCCTGTGTTGAGTAGATTGAAGTACCGTCGCTTCTTAAGAGCACTTTGTCAGGTATGCCATATTTTTCTAAGCGCGCAATGACTGCACCGGTTGGATCTTTCTCAGCAATTCCCTTCTCTAAGGCTATCTGAACAATCTCCTTGCCGGTATCTTTGTAATTATGCTGGTACATCCACTCATCAAAGTGTACATTTTCGTTTTCATACGTAGTTTTCCAGCCCTCGTACGCCCAATTCACAATTTTCTCCCACAACTTTAAGGTATCTGGATCCCCTGATTCTAGATTTCTAAACATTTCCGCCAATTCCTTGGCTAGTTCCGGATTATTCTCTACTTCCCGTTCGTACATAATGTAAAAATCACCTACATAATGATCTGATTTCTCAGTAGGCACGCCATTATTACCGTGCTTTTTGTACATAAGCATGGACTTAACGATGTGAGTACCCCAATCATTCATGTAGTTAACTTTGAGGGTCTGGTAACCCTGGAAATCTAGAATGGAGGCAATTGAACTACCTAAAAAGTTGTTTCTGGAGTGCCCGATGTGTAACGGTTTATTAGGATTTGGTTGTGAAAATTCAATTAGAACTCGTTTTCCCTTCCCCGTTTCACCCGCCCCATAGTGTTCCTTTTCCTCTTGCACATGGTAGAGTACATTATGTAACCATTCTTTACTTAAAGTGAAGTTTACGAATCCTGGTTGCGCCACATCTACTTTTGAGAATATTTTGTATTTTGAACCCATGTATTCAAATTCGGGTTCATCACTCTGCAACTCATAGCAAATATTTCTAGCAATCTCTATAGGCGCCTGCTTAATTTGTTTGGACAAAACCATGGCCACATTCGAAGCATAATCCCCCCATTTTTCGTTTTCGGGATGCTCTATGTGAATATTTTCCAACTCTATGCCGTATTTATTACGGACAACCTTGGCAATATTTTCTTGAATAAGCTGGGAAACTTGCATATGCCAATAATATCACAAAGTACGCATTTTGATTGATCCTGTCTGCGGATTGTAAATAAATTGGATGGTACCTAAAAGGTCTGTTCTGTACGTTTGCGAGCCGATACTTGTATAGTAATCAATCACTTCCGCGTTTGGGTGCTTAAATTTGTTTCCTTCCCCTACAGATATCATTGCCATCTTGGGATTTATCTCCCTACACAACCCGTCTCTTGAACCATGGTGAGACACTTTAAGGATTCCGGGAGTGTCTACGGCAGGGTTCAACGTGCGTTTTTGCAGGTCACAAAGCACGTTTCCGGGAACGTCACCTGTGAGGAGAGCGTTAAAGTCATAATACCGCATGGAAATCACAATTGACTCACGGTTCTTGTCTATACTGCCCTCTAAACCAGGAGGCGGCCAAAGAACGTCAAAATCCACCCCACCTACTTTAAAATGTGTGCCACTATGAAGTGTTTTACTGGGAAATTCTGTAGAAAAATCAGCAAAAATAGTTGGTGCGGCGCATCTTTTTAACAATCTCTCTGCCCCAAAAGTATGATCCTTGTGGTCATGCGTTAGAATCACTACATCTATCCTGCACGGCTTGAATAAGAAGTACCTGCTTAAAAACACATCGGTTTCAAAATTATCCCCTGCATCTACCAAAATGGTTTTATGATTTGGGGTATCTATTAAAATCGAATCCCCCTGCCCCACGTCCAGGAAACTCAGTGTCAGAAAATTATTATCTTTGAAATTAGTCTGTAATTCAGAAAAAACAAAACCAAAAAAATTGAAGAATAGGTACAATAAATATATAACGATGTAAGTTGAAAGACGCATCTATCTTCCCCTACTCAAAAATCTGATAACAAGTAAAAACACGTAATACGAAATGAGAAACAAAAATGGGATTTGGTAATCTAGATAAAAAAGGCTAAACCTCCCAAAGAAAGACACCGCGGAGATAAAAATGTCTAAGGGCACGTATACAATATATGCGACAATTGTAGACAATAAATGTGAAACAAACGTGAGGGGTAGCAATAAAAAACCAAGGACCGTAGAAACCGGCACTGTCCACAGGATCAGGCTATTAACAAAAGGGCTGATCAGACTAACACGGCCAAATTTATATGAAATATATGGCCA
>CAYMCX010000005.1:20162-21944 GCA_964389145.1 uncultured Candidatus Saccharibacteria bacterium | reverse complement strand
ATGAAAAACGTGTTTAATTCCGATAAAAATCTTTGGTCCAAACTTATGGAAAAAGGTGTGGATTTAGCAGTACGTAAGCATATTGTAGCCTTCTTATATGACGTAGAAGGTCAGGCTTTATTGGAAGAATATAACTTTGCTGGAAGAATAATTGATCCGGTGGAAGGGGATTATTCTTACGTAGTTTCTACAAACCTTGGAGGCGATAAAACTAACTGGTTTGTGAAAAAAGGTGTCGATCACACAGTTGCAAAAGAAGGTAACAGGTATGTTCATACTCTTAAAATTAATTACACATACCCGGAGCCAGACGCCAGCTTTGGACCTTTCATAAAGAGATTTAGAGATTGGGTTCGAGTTTATGCCCCGTTAAATTCTCAAATGATTGAGGTTACAGGATCAGAAGACGGAACAGTAACAGATCAGGAAAGAAATAAGACCTACTTCACCGGTTACATTGAGTTAGGTCCGGGAGAAACGAAGGAAATGACCTTTAAGTATTATTTGCCTGACAATGTTGTGAAAGATGGTACATACAATCTATACCTACAGAAACAGCCCGGAACAGAAGGTGAGATTCACAACATAATAGTTGGCGGAAAGACCGACAAGGTAGTGTTAGAACACGATGAGAAAATCACTAAGAAGCTCTGAAGCAATAGTCCTTAAAAAGATTAACTTAGGTGATTCAGATAGAATTTACACTTTATTGACTCGTGAGTATGGAAAGGTTACCGCTGCGGCCAAAGGGGTTAGGAAAATATCCTCAAGGCGCAGCGGGAATCTCGACAGCCTCAATCATATTAAAGTAACTTTTTCCGAAAGTTTATCCGGTTTTAAATCAATTAATGAAGTGGAGACTGTTAACTCTTTTAAAAACCTGAAAAATTCTTTGGATAAAATTCATGTGGGTTACTATTTTGCAGAACTTGTGAATAAATCTGTGGAAGAGGATTTGGAAAAATCAGATGTTTTTGATCTTCTGAAACAATTTTTGGAGAAATTGAATGCTGATGACGCTAAGTTGGGTTTTTTGGTGAATAAGTTTGAGTATCTTTTGATGCAGGTTTTAGGATACGAAATTAGTTTAGAAAAGTTGAAAAGTTTTGGGAAAGCGGATTTGGATCGCAGGCTTAAAAGCTATGTTCGGGAAGCAATAGGCGAGGATTTCAAGAGTTTGAAATTGTAGTATACTTACGGCTATATGGCGGTTCAAACAACTCTTACAAAACAGCAAAAAATAATTTCACTTAGCAAAAGAAGAGGATTTGTTTTTTCGGGTTCTGAAATATACGGGGGTTTAGCAAATACGTATGATTTTGGCCCTTTAGGTGTGTTAATGCTTAGAAATATAATGAATTCTTGGTGGAAAAACTTTGTAACCAAGAGATCTGATATGTATGGATTGGACACAAGTATTTTAATGTCACCAAAGGTATGGGAGGCTTCGGGTCACACCGAGAACTTTACAAACGACTTGATAGACTGTAAATCATGTAAATTTAGAACACGCGCAGACCACCTTATTGAAGATTACTTTGAGAGCATTAAAAAAGAAGATAAAGTAGAGGGTAAAAACGTTGAAGAATTAGAACTTATTATCTCTGAACATAAAATCAAATGTCCAAAATGCGGAAAAACAAATTGGACTAAACCCAGAAAATTTAATCAACTATTTGAAACTAACATTGGAATAATTACCGATAGTCAGTCGCAAGCCTTCTTAAGAGGGGAGATTGCCCAGGGAATGTTTGTTAACTTTGCAAATGTTGTAGATACAAT
>CAYMCX010000005.1:17824-20152 GCA_964389145.1 uncultured Candidatus Saccharibacteria bacterium | reverse complement strand
ATCGCGCAATCGGGCAAAGCTTTTAGAAACGAGATTACATTAGGTAACTTTATTTTTAGAACTTTAGAATTTAATCTTGCCGAGTTTGAATACTTTTTTGATCCTAAGAATCAAAAGTGGGAAGATCTTTTTGCATCGTGGAAAAAAGAAATGTTTGATTGGATTACATCGCTTGGAATTCCCGGAAGTAAACTACGTTGGCGTGTACACACAGATGAGGAGCGAGCCCATTATTCTATTAATACCGAAGATTTGGATTACGAATATTCTTTTGGATTTAAAGAAATGTTTGGACTTGCTTACAGAACTGATTACGATTTGAAGAATCATATTGAAAAATCAGGTGCAAACCTATATTACAACGATCCCGCTACTAATGAAAAGGTAGTTCCACATGTTATTGAACCTACTTTTGGAATAAATCGAGTATTCCTGACTTTACTTGATAACTCTTATTTTGAAGATGGCGAAAGAGTTGTTCTGAAATTGGATAAAAAGGTAGCACCTTACACTGCTGCAGTTTTCCCATTGGTGCGAAATAAACCGGAAATAGTGGAAAAAGCCCGTGCTATCTATGCAGAGTTGGTTAAAAAAGGTCTGTCTATAGCCTGGGATGACAGAGGTAATATTGGTAAAAGATATTTAAGCCAGGACGAAATAGGAACCCCATCGTGTATAACAGTTGATTACCAAACTTTAGAAGACGATACTGTTACCATTCGTGACCGGGATACTACAGAGCAGATTAGAGTGTCTATAAAAGAGTTAGAGCTCAAGATTTTGGCCTGAGCTCTAAACCCCTTTCTTATTTGATTTTAATTTCTACCTTCCAAACTTCCTTTTTCTTTTTTGTTTATCAGGCCCCATGTCCATGTCTTGCATGGCGGACCCGATACGCGCTGCTGCTTTCGACGCATCCTGTCTTCTTGTATAACAAGTGCGGATGCCCAAACCCTTCACAGCCTGCTTGTAAAGAGACATCATGTGTCCAGCGTTGGCCGAACGGCAGGGGATAACCTCGTGCATCCCGCTATCAGGTACTAACCTGGTCGTGCAGTATTTCGACATTCCAACCTCCTATTTAACCATCATAGTATTTGTGGATATTGATCGATGAGGGATTCTACTATATTTCCCGTCAGATTAACACCTTCGGTTTTTATTTGTATTGACACTGGATATTAAATGGTGGATATTGGATACATAGTGGTGATTAATGGTGACAGAAGTTTGAATTATGAGAATGTTTCTTGGGGAATACCAGCCAAATATTACCGAAGGTTCGCGCATTGCCCTGCCCAAGAGACTTCGGGATCAAATTCATGGAGATGAAGTAATTCTCTCTAGGGGATTTGAAAAATGCATATTCATTTATGATAAAGAAGATTGGATGAATGAAGCCAACAAGCAGGTTGAAAACCCTATAACGGACATGAAGACACGAGACCTTAAGAGATATATGTTTGCTGGTGCTGCCGAAACAACGGTGGATGCACAGGGAAGGTTGGTCCTGCCTGCCAATCTTAAAGATTACGCGGGCGTTGATAAGAAAACATCTGTTATAGGAGCTGGGGATCACATAGAGATATGGGATCTGGATTCCTGGCAAGCACATTTACAAAAAATTTCTGCCGAACTGGCCGGATAATATGGATTTTCATAAATCGGTAATGCTTACAGAAGCAGTCGCTTCTTTGAATGTGAGGTCTTCCGGAAAGTACATAGATTGTACTTTAGGAGATGGCGGTCACTCTCTGGAGATACTAAAGCTTGGAGGTTATGTGCTTGGCTTTGATGTTGATAGTAATGCCATCGTGAGGGCTGAAAGTAGGGTTAAGGATGCCGGTTTAAGTGAAAACTTTAAAGCAGTTCGAGGTAATTTTAAAAATATTGATACTTTAGCCAAAGAAAATGGTTTTAACGAGGTCGATGGTGTTTTGTACGATCTTGGCTACAGTTCATATCAACTTGGAGTAAGCGAGTTGGGAATCTCATTTTTAGAGAATCAATCTCTGGATATGCGTTTAGATAAGGAGCTTGGTGTAACAGCCGCAGATCTACTTAATGCGTTATCAGAACGTGAACTTGTGGAGATGTTTTTTGAGTATAGCGATGAGAGGCACGCCAGAAGGTATGCGAAGGCAATTGTTGGGTATCGTAGTTTGAAGAAGTTTCAGACAACCAAAGAATTAGCGGATTTGGTTTCTTCTGTAGCTCCTCCAGATTATGAGCATGGCAGAATTCACCCTGCCACGAGAGTTTTTCAGGCTCTCAGAATTGCGGTGAACAACGAAGTTGACAATCTAACAGTTTCACTGCCCCGGGCCG
>CAYMCX010000005.1:15364-17814 GCA_964389145.1 uncultured Candidatus Saccharibacteria bacterium | reverse complement strand
CCGCACTTATTTTGCGCTCGCCTCGCCGCGAGCCAAAAGAAACCCTTTTACTGCCTGGCGGGCGAATGGTTGTTATAAGTTTCCATTCGCTCGAAGATAAATTGGTCAAAGACTTTGGCCAAAAAGTGCGGCCCGATATAGTTCAGGTTACTGAGAAGCCTCTGGTACCGTCTGACTCTGAAGTTTCGGAAAATAACAGAAGCCGCAGTGCAAAGATGCGAGTTTTCGAGAAAATGATATGAAACTGCCTATAGGTAATAAAATCGGAATACTACATAAAGTAAATTGGTCATGTGTGATGTTCAAAGTTAGTGCGGCTGCCTTTTTAATCAGTCTATTTTCCCAAATGTATTTAACTAATAAACTCGCTATAAGAAGTTCTGAGCTTTCTGAGTTAAGCAGTAGAAAAGAACAGTTGGAAAAAGAGATTGCTGCGTTAAATTACGAGAATTCTTTAGTCTCATCCCTTTCGTATATTGAGTCAAAAGCTCTTTCGGATGGTTTTGTCGAACAGATCGATAGTGTTTTGGTCATAAGGGATGCTTCCACCGCCGTTTTACTCCCACAGGGTAGATAGTTACAGCAACTCTCATGAAGGAGAAACGTCACAAAACAGATAATCTCAGAATAAATATTATACTTTCAGCTTTTCTTATCTTTTCCGTTTTACTGGTTGTTAGACTTTTCACAATTCAAATATTAGGTTATTCAAAATATAAGGCGATGGCCACAGATCAGTATTGGAATTTGCAGGATCTGCCGTCTAGGCGTGGGAATATTGTAAGTAGTGACGGTTATATGCTGGCTACAACTCAAACACATTATCTGTTGTACGCAGAACCTCAAAATGTATTGGATAGAGAGAAAACATCAAAGGCACTCGCTTTGTTAATAGTGTCTATGCGTGCCAAAGAAGGGGACGATTTATATAAACTTCAATTAGAGTACGAAGATAGGCTTAATAACATTTTTTATTCGGATCTGGTGTGGGTAATTCTTGAACATAATTTGACGCCGCCTCAAAAAGAAGAGGTAGAAAAGGCACAGTTGGTTGGAATTGGTTTTGAAGAAGAGCCGGTTCGTTACTATCCTGAGGGATCGTTGGCTGCGCACGTTTTAGGGTTTGTGGCGAGCAATGAAAAGGGTGAGAAGCTTGGGTATTTTGGAGTTGAAGGTCAACTTGATGGGGATTTGAGAGGAAAACCAGGAAGGGTAGTTCAGGAGAAAGACGCTTTGGGAACGCCAATATTAGTGGGAGGCTATAAGAAGGTTAATCCTATTAATGGACGAGATATTGTTTTATCAATAAACAGGTCCGTTCAGTACATAGTAGAAAAGAGATTAAAAGAAGGTGTAGAAAAATACGACGCTGCGTCCGGAAGTGTAATTGTGATGGATCCTTTGACTGGGGAAGTTTTAGCTATGGCAAATTATCCTACATACTCGCCTTCAAATTTTGGCGACGAGGAAAAGGAGTCCACACAGTCCAGTCATAGGAAAGAAATAGAACGAAAAAATCTTGCTATATCAGAAACATATGAACCCGGTTCTGTTATGAAGCCTTTTACCGTATCCTCTGCGATAGATCTAAAGAAGGTTACCCCACAATCAACTTTTGTTGATGACGGTCCTGTAAATTATTCCGGATATCTAATTAATAACTGGGATGGAAAACACCACGGCGTTCAAACAATAATTCAGTTATTACAAAAATCCAATAACATTGGAGCCGCCTGGGTAGGCCATCTTGTGGGTTCTAAGAAACTTTCTGAGTATTTGAAATATTTTGGGATGGGTGAAAAATCCGGAATTGATTTGGAAGGTGAGGATACCGGAATAGTTCGCGATTATAATACGTGGACCGATATTGACCTCGCAAATATTTCTTTTGGCCAAGGAATATCTGCGACTCCTCTTCAAGTGCTAAATGCATTTAATGCTATAGCAAACGGGGGAGTTCTTATTCAGCCAAGGATAATAAATAAAATAATGGATGAAGGGAAGGTTATTAATATTCCTTCGAGGGAAGTCAGGCGTGTTATTTCTAAAGAGACTTCCGAGACCATGCTCCCTATTCTTATTGATACAGTAGCCGGAGGGGAATCTAAATTTTTTAACCTTAAAACTTACGATATTGCCGGAAAGACAGGTACTGCCCAAATTCCCATAGCAGGACACTACGATCCCACAAAGACTAACGCTACTTTTGTAGGTTTTATGTCTACTTCTAAGAAATTTTCCATGATTGTGCGTTTGGATAGGCCCGGCACGAGCCCGTATGCTGCTGAAACCGCGGTACCTTTGTGGATGTCTATTGCTGATGATCTGACAAAGTATTACGGCATCCCTCCCGACAGATAAAGCGTTTCTATCGAATTCAATTTTCTAGTTTTATTAGCAATACAGGTGTTTTACACGCCATATTTTTTGGTATTTTATATTTGTGAACA
>CAYMCX010000005.1:8028-15354 GCA_964389145.1 uncultured Candidatus Saccharibacteria bacterium | reverse complement strand
CACACCAGCGGCAGGTTAGGAGAATCGTTGGCAGAAGAGTACTTGGTTCGAAATGGGTACAAGTTACTATTCAAAAACTGGACCTGCCGCTGGGGAGAAATAGACTTGGTCATGCAAAAAGGACAGAAAGTAGCATTTGTAGAGGTTAAATTTCGCTCGTCTACTAGATTGGGCTATCCCCACCAGTCAGTTACCAGGCGAAAGCTTAAAGTACTATCGAGAACTATTACTATGTTTATGCTAAAAGAAGCGAAACTTTTGCATAATTTGTATCCCTCGGGCAGTTTCGAGGTATCTTTTGGGGTAGTTCAGGTCATAAAAACCGGCAGTGAGGTGCTTGTTTCCCATTTTGAGAATGTTCCTTTATAGGAGATTTCCGGAAAATGCTTGTTGCATAAATAGATTTTAGGTATGATTTAGGCATGAAGAAAATACTTATAGTAGAAGATGACGAGTCCTTTTTCACCATTTGTTCTGCTGCATTAAAACTTAAAGATTACGATGTAATTCACGTTTCTGACGGCTCTCAGGCTGTTCAGGTCATATCCGAACAAATGCCAGATATTATCCTTTTGGATATAGTTTTGCCCGGTATGAGTGGTTTGGATATATTGCAAAATATTAAGGAAACAGAAGAACTAAAGTCGATTAAAGTTGTTATGCTCACTAATTTTGGAACCGATACGAACGTGAATAGAGCGATGGAGCTTGGAGCTGAAGATTATATTATGAAATACAACGTAGTTCCAACTGAGTTGGCCGATAAAGTGGCCGTTTACCTAGGAGACAGTTCTGCTTCGTCGGTTAATATGGTTGGAGAGTAATAGTTTAGCAACCTGCCCAAAATGGAAGAACCTTTAATATTTATAACAAGCGGTATAACGATATTAGCACTCGCTTTTTTGTACCTATATTTCAAAGTTTACCAAGACAATCTTGAGTTAAAGAGGAAATACGCAGAACTGGAAAAGACTGAATGCAAGGATCAGGAGAATTATAAGGCCCGTGAAGATTTTATAGCCATGTTAGTGCACGAATTGCGTGCGCCACTTTCTGTAATCAAAGGTTCGGCTGACCTACTTTTAAAAGAAGTATCTAAGCTTACACAGGACCAGGTTTTTGAACTTTTAAGGGAGATACGTTTGTCTTCATCAGATCTCCTAAATTTGGTTAACGATATGTTGGATGTTTCAAAAATCGAGTCCGGAAGGTTCGAGATATATGTAAAGGATGTACGTCTTAACGATGTTCTCGAGGAGTCTGTACACCGATTTAATATGCTATCTGAACAGAAACACATAAATTTAAATGTACATTTTGATCCCCACATTACAAATTTGAAAATGGATGCTGAAAAAATTAGGCAGGTTATGAGTAACCTCCTATCTAATGCTCTAAAATTCACCCCGGAAAACGGAACTGTAAATATTGTTTCAGAAAAGATTGACGGTAAAGCCCGCGTGACAGTTTCTGATTCAGGTATGGGTATCCCAGAGGATATCAAAAACAAGTTATTTAACAAATTTGTTCAGGGTCGTTCGGTTGACGGCATGGGCAAGGGTACGGGCCTTGGTTTAGTTATTGCAAAAGGAATAATAGAAGCTCACGGAGGAATCATTTGGATGGAAGATAATAAACCAAAAGGTTCAAAGTTCGTGTTTACCCTCCCTCTTTCGTGATAACATAAATTAAATGAATGTTCCTGCCCATATATTTAGAACTTACGATATTAGGGGTATTTACCCCGAAGAATTAAACGAACAAACCGCCCTGCATATTGGAAAGGCGTTTGGTACTTTTCTAAAAATAAGTAAATATAAAAACTGTGTAGTAGGAAGGGACGACCGTGCAAGTTCCCCCTCGTTGAGCGACAGTTTGATAAAAGGACTACTTAGCACCGGTATAGATGTAACAGACGTCGGAATAACATTGATGCCCCTTTTACATTACTTCACAAGTACCCAAGGATTTGATGCTGGGGTTGATATAACGGCAAGCCATAACCCGAAAAAATATAATGGGGTTAAACTGGAGCTAGCCAAAGCAGAGCCTTTTGCTTTAGATAAACTTCCAATGCTAATGGAGGTAATAAAAAATGAAGAATATGTAAATGGCGAAGGTACGCTAACTGTGAACGATCTTTCTGATACATATGTTGAATACATCGTAAACCATTTTAAATTCGAGGAAAACGTTAAAAAGATAAAAATTGTTCTGGACTGTGGAAATGGGGCTACAAGCTCTATCGCCCCAAAGGTATTTTCTAAATTGGGATGTGATGTACTTCCTGTTAACTGCGCGATTGACGATAGTTTCCCAAACGGTGTTCCTGATCCGGAAAATCCTGAATTCATGAAAAGCCTGAGCGCAAAAGTAATAGAGAACAAGGCTGATCTGGGTATCGCTTTTGATACGGACGGGGATAGGGTTGGTTTTGTTGATGAGGAAGGAAACACCTATAAAAACGACCAGATTATGCTGATACTGGCCGAGGATATCTTAAAAACCTATCCTGGAGGGACGGTTCTATTTGACGTAAAGTCTTCGGAAGCTTCCAACGAGTATATTAAGAAACTTGGAGGAGTTCCGATAATGATGAAAACAGGCCGTGCATATTTTCTTATTGAAATGAAAAAAGGCGCAGTCTTGGGAAGTGAGCTATCCGGGCATACATATTTTGGTGGTGACTATTTTGGGTATGACGACGGAATTTACTCCGCATTAAGCCTTTTGAAGGCACTTGGATCAAACAACCAGTCGCTTCTGGAAATAGGCAAAAAACTTCCTAAAAGAGCGGGAACTAATGAACTGAAAATCCAGGTTTCTGACGAGGAGAAGATTAAAATAGTAGATAACGTAAGAGCTATTATAGAAAGTTCACAGGAATTTATAAAAATACTAAAAATTGACGGAATCAGGGCTTATTTATCTGAAACCGGATGGTTTTTAGTGCGTTCCTCCGGTACTTCCCCTTACTTGAGTATCAGAATGGAAGGAAAGGATAAGAGGGAACTTGCACAGGTTGGGGAATCTTTGGATAGGGTGCTATCAAAGGCACACTTAACGCTGTAGCGTCCTTTTTATGTGCTAAAGGATTTTATTGATGCTATACTTTTTTATAGAATTACGGAGAAAATTATGAACAAAAATACTGCCCATGTCTTGTGGTTTAATCAAATTAGGAAAACCGATATACCTATCGTCGGTGGAAAAGGTGCAAACCTTGGCGAAATGGTACACGTGGGAATACCTGTACCGGATGGTTTTGTTGTAACAGCAACTGCTTACTACGACTTTTTAAAAACAACTTCAATAAGACAAAAAATTTTGACGGAACTTTCGGGTTTGGATGTAAACGACTCCAAGGCACTTCAGGAAGTATCGAAAAAAATAAAAACCGCTATTTTGGCTGCAGATATGCCAGACGATTTAGCAGAGGAAATTAAGCAGTTTTACATTAAATTATCAGGCACTCATGATCGATTAGTCGCAGTAAGATCCTCAGCAACGGCAGAGGATTTACCTGACGCTTCTTTTGCAGGTCAACAGGAAACATACTTGAATGTCATAGGTTTTAAGGATGTGGTTAAGCATGTGCAGAAGTGCTGGGCCTCTCTATTTGAGGCAAGGGCGATCTTTTACCGAACAACTAACCACTATTCTCATTTAAAGGTAGGAATTGCGGTACCGGTTCAAATAATGGTTCAGTCCGAGATATCAGGAATTATGTTTACAGTAAACCCGCTAACAAACAATCGGGGCGAGGTGTCTATTGAAGGAGCTTACGGTTTAGGTCAGCCTGTGGTTTCAGGAGAGGTCACACCGGATCAATACATCGTCGACAAAGAATCTAAGGAAATAAAGTCTAAGCATCTTGCCAAGCAGACATGGCAGATGACTTTAGAAGGAAATATGCCTATTTCCAGAGCTTATCAGGAGAAGCAGAAACTTAGCGATAAGTTTATCGTAGAACTTGCAAAAATCGGTTTAAAAATCGAAGAGCACTACGGTCACCCTCAGGATATTGAGTGGGGAATGGAGAAAAAGAAACTATACATTGTGCAATCCCGCCCCGTAACGACATTAAAAGCATCAACAAAAACCGAAGAAACGGTTGTAGACTCCACTAAATCCGGTAAATACATTTTAGAAGGTTTAGCTGCATCTCCGGGTGTAGCTACAGGACCTGTACGTATTATTAAAAGCGCCTCAGAAATAAATAAAGTTAAGGAAGGCGACGTATTGGTTGCTGTTATGACAAACCCGGATTTTGTACCGGCAATGAAGAGAGCTTGTGCAATTTTGACCGATCAGGGCGGAAGAACGTCTCACGCTGCTATTGTTAGCAGGGAGTTAGGAGTTCCTGCAGTTGTCGGTTCGTTACAGGCAACAACAATACTAAAAAACGGAGAAATTATAACCGTGGATGGAAATGACGGTAGGGTTTACGAACACGATGTAACAAAAGAACAGGCTGTTGAAGTAAGTAAAATGGATTACAGCAGTGTTAAAACAGCAACTAAGATCTATGTTAATTTGGCCGAGCCAAGTTTAGCCAACGACATTGCTGCGTGGAATGTTGACGGTATCGGACTTTTGCGAGCTGAATTTATGATTGCCCAAATAGGTACACACCCGAGAAAATTTATCAAAGATAAAAGGGAAAAAGAATTTGTTAACACATTAGCTGAAGGGCTGGAAACTTTTGCCAGAGCTTTTGGGAAAAGACCGGTTGTTTACAGATTTACGGACTTTAGATCAAATGAATACGCTAACTTAAAAGGTGGCGCTGAATACGAGAAGGTAGAACCAAACCCAATGATCGGATACAGAGGAACGGGGAGGTATTTGGACGATCCCGAAGTATTCAAACTTGAGATCGAAGCATTAAAGATTGTCCGTAATAAAAAAGGTTTGAAGAACTTGCACGTGATGTTCCCATTTGTAAGAACACTTGATCAATTGAGGGAGGTTAAAAGGTTGATGGCAGCACATGGCTTACGAAGAAGCGGATCGTTTAAGGTTTGGATGATGTGTGAAATACCTTCAAACGTTATTTTGATTGAAGAATTTATTGCGGAAGGAATTGACGGTATTTCCATTGGTTCTAATGACTTAACAATGCTTACCTTAGGTGTTGATAGAGATAATGAGAAAGTCGCACCAACTTACAGTGAACTAGATCCTGCTGTACTTTGGAGTTTGGAAAGGGTTGTTACTAACTGTAAGAAACACAGGATAACATGCTCAATCTGCGGACAAGCGCCGTCAGTATACCCAGAACTTGTTGAAAAGCTTGTTCATTGGGGTGCAACCTCAGTTTCTGTCAGTCCCGATGTTATAGATAAAACACGAGGTATTGTTTACGAGGCCGAAAAAAAGCTCTTAAGGGACAAACATAAAGGAAAGTAAGTAAGAACTGAAGGAATTGCACATATATGCCCAAAATTACCAGCATCAAATGCTTTAAGGTATTAAACTCCCGTGCCGACTGGACGCTAAGAACACAGGTTGTTCTTGATGACGGGTCCGTTGGTGTGGAAACTGTGCCTGATGGCGCCTCCAAAGGGGAAAATGAGGCAATTTGCTTGCCGGCAGACCAGGCTGTGATCGTTGTAAATGAGACTATAAGTTCTGCGTTAATAGGTCAGGACGCCTTGGATCAAGCAACGTTAGATAAAATCATGAATGACCTCGACGGTACCCCAAACAAGCGTAATTTGGGCGGAAATAGCATGCTATCGGTTTCGTTGGCTGCAGCAAAAGCCGCAGCTGCCTCAAAAAATATCCCGCTATATAAATATTTAGCAAAGATTTATGGAAATACTAATCATCTCAAAATTCCTGTTCCCGTTTTTAATATTTTGAATGGTGGAAAGCACGCGCAAAATGGCCTATCCTTTCAGGAGTTTATGGTTATTCCATCTACATCTATCCCATACCCCAAATCCTTGGAAATGGGCGTAGAAATTTATCAGTTGCTAAAAAAGGAATTAGAAAATCAGGGTTTCGAAGTAGGTGTGGGGGATGAGGGTGGCTTTGCTCCGGAAGGCTTTAATCCGGTAAAAGCTTTGGAGTTTTTGAGAAATGCTGCCTCTAAAAATTATGAAGTAGGTAAAGAAGTTTTTTTTGGAATGGACGTAGCTGCCGAATCCTTTTGGAAAGATAATTTATATAATATAACAGAACAAAATTTAAGCTTAGATAGAACTGGTTTGATGAAATACTACGGAGAGTTAGCCGCTAAATTTGAGCTTATTTATATTGAGGACCCCTATTATGAGCAGGATTATCAAGGTTGGCAGGAGTTTAATGCGGCGTTTGGGAAAAGACTGATGGTTGTTGGGGATGATCTTGTTGTGACTAATCCTAAGTTTTTAAATCGGGCTATCTCTGATAAATTAATAAACGCGGTTATAGTTAAACCTAACCAAGTTGGGACGTTAACTGAGACTTTGGAATTTGTCAAAGAGGCTAAGGCTGCTGATATGTCTGTAATAGTTTCACATAGGAGTGGCGACACGGCTGAAGATACGTTTATAGCCGATTTGGCTGTTTCTATTGGCGCAGAGTTTATTAAATCCGGTGCTCCGGCAAGAGGGGAGAGGGTTGCAAAGTACAATAGACTTCTTGAAATATTTTACGAAATTTCCTAATTTTCTAAATCTACAGTGTAGGCAGCGTAGTCTTTTCCGAGCGGCGTTTCAATGGTGCGCGTTTCTTCATCTGTAAGATTTTCAAAAAATTTCCTAAACCCTCTTATACTGTTCCCGTGGCATGAGATCGCTATGTTTATTTTGTGCTCTTTAGCTAAGGGGATAATTTCCTTACAAAAATCAGCGACTCTCTCACAAACTTGTTTGAGACTTTCTCCGTTAGGTGGTGCGTCGTCAAAAGACCTTCTGTATTGTTCTAACAGTTTTGGATTTTCCAACTGAAGTTCCAATTTACTTTTACCTTGGAGGTCTCCGTAGCAGCGTTCTTTGATTCGCTCGTCTTTTAGTATTTCTAAATTTTTTGCATTTTCGTTTTTTGAAATCGCAATTTTCATAGTTTCTAAGGCTCTAACTTGTGGGGAGGAAATAAGCATATCAATTTTTTTGTTTTTTAGTTTTTCCGCGAGTTCTTCGGCTTGTTTTCTTCCTTTTTCCGTAATAGGGGAATCCCTCCATCCGCTGAATTTAAAGTTAAGATTATCTTCTGATTCACCATGCCTGAAAATATACAGTATGGGGCCATTACCTGTTTCGGTTTTTGGTAGTGTGTCTACTTTTTTATAAGTAAGTAAGGAAATAGCTTCGTCGATTGCTTCTTTTGAATATTTTT
>CAYMCX010000005.1:7084-8018 GCA_964389145.1 uncultured Candidatus Saccharibacteria bacterium | reverse complement strand
TCACAGTATGATATGATCTTTAAATATGACTGACATTGTACAATCTTTTCTTAGCCACGATATCCGAGCTTTTATTGAAAGTATAGGTATTATTGGAGTTTGGTTGGTTATTTTTGCCGAATCCGGCTTGTTAGTAGGTTTTTTCTTGCCGGGTGACAGTTTGATTTTTACAGCAGGTATACTTGCCTCCCCGCTGTTTAATTTCTTTAATGTTTGGGTTTTACTTACAGGAGCTTGGCTTGCTGCTGTTGTTGGGGATAATGTCGGTTACGAATTTGGTAAGAGAATGGGTCGTAAGCTTTTTACGCGCGAAAAGTCATTTTTATTTAATCCCAGTAACCTTCTTAAAGCTCAGGAATTTTATGAAAAGCACGGTGGAAAAGCCATTGTTCTTGCGAGATTTATGCCGGTTATCCGTACATTTGCTCCAATTGTTGCTGGTATTGGTCACATGGATCACAAGAGATTTACCTTCTTTAATGCGATAGGTGGTTTTTTATGGGTTTGGGGACTAGGTCTTTCCGCATATTTTTTAGGGCGAATACTACCTGCGGATTTCGACATTGATAAGTACTTACTTCCTATCATAGGGTTAATCGTTATAGCATCTGTAGCACCTCCAATAATGCACTTATACAAGGAGAATAAGAAAGATCTTAATAAGAAAGCATTAGACTTTTTAAAACTTCTGAAATATAGGTTTTTTAAATAGACTGTTGACCTTATAGAGCAATAATAATATTATCCTGCTAATTACTCAGATCAAGTATTACAAAATCCAAATCGTACACGAAAAGGAGAACAACGAATGGCTGCTTTACGTCAGAACCTGGGGTGCAAAGACAAACGGATCCTCAAGCCTGTCACTAAGAAAGATTCGCGAAAACAAAAACGCCCACTCCCCAAAGAAGAGCAGAAGTAGCGATTTGCAAAA
>CAYMCX010000005.1:5560-7074 GCA_964389145.1 uncultured Candidatus Saccharibacteria bacterium | reverse complement strand
GCCGGAGTTATTTTTTAGTTCCGGCGGCTTCTTAGCTCGATCACAATTGATTTATCTAAACTTCCTAATAACCCCTGTAACTTTTCCTTGGATGGTCACAGTATTTGCTTCAACGATTATAGGATCCATATTGTCGTTTGCAGGCTGAAGTCTTATTTTTCCATTTTTCTCTTTGTAAAATGTTTTTAATGTTGCAAAGTTTTTGTCGATTAACGCTACTACAATCTCGCCATTAATTGCAGTTTCCTGTTGCTGAATGACTACAAAATCCCCGTCAAAAATTCCTTCATTTATCATGGAGTCGCCTCTTACCTGTAACACGTAGCATCTCTTTGATTTATTAACCAGGTCCGGGGAAACAATGATAGTCTGAGTTTGATCTTCTACAGCTTCAATTGGTTGCCCTGCTGCAATATAGCCTACAAGGGGGAGTTCGATCCCATTTAGCGCAGCGTTGATTTTTTCATCTAAAATTTCTATACCTCGTACGGCACCTTCATATCTTCTAATGACTCCTTTTTTTACTAATGCTTGGAGGTGTTCGTGCACAGTTGCCAATGAGGATAGACCCATTGCGTGGGCAATTTCCTGTAGAGTAGGGGAAGTACTGTTTTGCTGAATATATTGTGAAATATAGTCTAAAATTTGTTTCTGTTTTCTATAAAGTGTTATTGGACTCATACGCCCCTTTCTGCCGTTTGTAGCGGCAAACCTTTGTATTATGTTTGGGTATTTAAATCATATCGAATAATACCCGAAGGTGTCAAGTACCTATATTTACTAACTTATAGCATTATCGATGTAGAAATCTGAAATTTATTAATACAACAATAATTATAATAACTATAAGTAGTTGATACGCTGTGTATTTGTATACTACTATTATCTAAGTATGAGCATAAAATTTTTACCAACCAGATTTTCCTGATCCAAGGGGCTATAAAGCCCCTTTTTTTATGCTCTTACAAAGGAGAGGAGAATGTTAAACCGAGTTAGTATGTCTCCTTCACAAAAAAGGAGAATATACGATAGAGACTCGGGCCGTTGCAAGGCTTGCAGACGGCCAGTAGGCGATAGACCGAACGATTTCGCCTATGAGATCCATCACATCGATTACGATCCGAGCAATACTATCGACCGGAATTTGGAAGTTCGCTGAATTCGTTGCCATAATCGCGTCCATCCGTGGCGATGGCGTTCAAAATTGAATTCTTTGTATCTAAACTGGCAGCGAGATCAATGGATCGAAACTCGAAGACAACAAAAAGCAGAAAGAGGAGGAAAACAGTTACACCCGCAGACACGAGAATCGTCAGCGGATTGACCCTGCTTACTATTTACAAGCAGGGTCAATTTTCCCCCTTCATACATAATCCAAACAAAACCCAAATATTTTATGATAAAATACTTTTGTGTTTGAACTTAAATCGTCATACAAACCCACGGGCGATCAGCCTCAGGCAATAGAAGAACTTACAAAACGGTACCTTGAAGGTAAGAAACACCAGGTACTT
>CAYMCX010000005.1:0-5550 GCA_964389145.1 uncultured Candidatus Saccharibacteria bacterium | reverse complement strand
AAAGGTTTACAACACCAGACTCTTTTTGGTGTGACCGGAAGTGGTAAAACTTTTGCGGTTGCTAATCTTATTCAAAATATCCAAAAGCCAACCCTTGTTATTTCACACAACAAAACCCTAGCCGCACAACTTTATCAGGAGTTTAGGGAATTTTTCCCCAATAACGCTGTCGAATATTTTGTCAGTTATTACGACTACTACCAACCTGAAAGTTACATTCCATCCACGGACACTTATATAGAAAAGGATTCGGATATCAACGAGCAAATTGATCGATTAAGACTTTCTGCTACAACTTCGTTAATGACCAGAAAGGACGTCATAGTTATTTCCTCAGTTTCGTGTATTTATAACCTTGGTTCCCCTGCGGAATATACAAAAATGGCGATCGAACTCAAAAAAGGAATGAAGTTGCGTTTGGTAGATTTATTAAAAAGACTTTCACAAATTTATTATGATCGAAATGAATTTGAATTCAAAAGAGGAACTTACCGGGTTCGTGGAGACACCGTTGATATTTACCCAGCATACACTGAATATGCCGTACGTTTAGAAATATTTAACGACTTACTTACGGACATTACTTTTTTTGATCCTGTCAGTGGCATCGAAATTGACAGAAGTCATCTTCCAAATGTCAGGCGTGGAAGTCATGCAAAAATATTAACTCAAGATGAACAAGAATTTTTAGAACATCGCATGATTGAAGGGGGGTTTGTAGAAATTTATCCCGCTAAGCACTATATAGCTGCCGAGGAAAGACGAAAAAGCGGTGTAGAGCAGATTCAGGTAGATCTCCAACTACGACTTAAATATTTGAGGGATCAAGGAAAAAATATTGAAGCATACAGACTTGAGCAGAGAACTAAATATGATCTGGAGATGATGCAGGAGGTTGGATATTGCAAAGGCATTGAGAACTATTCCAGGTATTTTGATGGGCGAAAAGAAGGCGAGCCCCCATACTCGTTGATGGACTTTTTTCCTAAAGACTTTATGTTAGTTATCGACGAGTCTCATATTACCGTCCCTCAAATTAGAGGAATGTATAACGGGGATCGTTCCAGAAAGCAAACTTTAATTGAGTATGGTTTTAGATTGCCATCTGCATTGGATAACAGACCTTTAAACTTTGAGGAATTTTCCAGAAAGCTAAATCAGACTGTTTACACCAGTGCAACTCCGTCCGAATGGGAAATGAGTATGTCTCAGGGTAACATCACGGAACTTATAATAAGACCAACCGGTATTATTGATCCAAAAGTAACAGTCCTTCCTTCTAAGAATCAGATCCCGGATCTCTTAATTAGAATAAAGGAAAGGGTTGCGAATAAGCAACGAGTACTGGTCACAACACTTACAAAAAGAATGGCAGAAGAGCTTTCGACTTATCTAATTGAGCAGGGTATAAAAGTTACATATTTGCATTCCGATATTGTTACTTTGGAAAGAACTACTATTTTGGACGATCTTCGAAAAGGTAACTACGACGTTTTGGTGGGAATAAATTTGTTAAGAGAAGGGTTGGATTTGCCGGAAGTTTCACTAGTTGCGATTTTGGATGCAGATAAAGAAGGATTTTTGAGATCAGACACATCCTTGATACAAACAATGGGTAGAGCTGCGAGGCATATTTTGGGGGAGGTTGTAATGTATGCCGACAATATGACAGGAAGTATGCAAAGGGCTATTGCAGAAGTTGATCGAAGGCGCGAGGTCCAATCCAAGTACAATAAGAAGCATGGAATTACTCCTCAGCAGATCACAAAACCTTTTAGAGAGAAACTTATAGACGATGTAATAGAGGAGAGTTTGGATCCTAAAAAAGCTAAATCCAGAATAACGGAAGTAGATTTAAGAGAGCTTCCACCCGAAGAACTTAAGAAGGAGTTAAAGAGATTTACGGAGATGATGAAATATGAGGCCGAGGTATTAAACTTTGAGGAGGCTGCAAAGCTAAGAGATAAAATCCGATTGATTAAGTCTTTCATGTAAACGCACTGATAACATTACAACCCAGGTAGGTATATTGCTCGATTTTTGGTAGATCGGTGCAACTTTCTTTTTGTTTGAGTACCTTAAATATTCTATTTATTCTCTCTTAATTTCTGTTTCCTGTGGTGATAGATTAGCAATAGATGTTGAAAACTTTATTTAAACTGCCCACTCGTATAGGATACGTATTATTAGAAATTTCAGAACCTATATTTTTCTCCATTAAACCTCTAGTTGGCAGATTAGGAACAACATTACACAGTCTTTACACACATTTTAAAACGCTATATTATATGGCCTCTAGTATACAACTAGGACGTGCCCATATTTCCGCCCAAATTAAAACTTATGGTATTAATAATTTTTACACCCTGAGGAGGATCGGTGCTTTTGCAATGAGAAAGTTTGCTAATGAAAGAAAATTTATTTTTGGTATTGTTTTCTCACTTATATTCATTTTTGTTCCTGTAACTGTATTCGCCTGGTATCAGGAATTACCAAAGCCCGAAATGTTGGATGTTAAAGGTCATAACCGCTCTACAAAAATATTGGATAGGGAAGGAAGATTGCTATATGAATTTTACGAAGATCGTAAATATAATCCGATTGCTCTAAAGGACATTCCGGATTATGCAATTAAAAGTACATTAGCTGTTGAAGACGATGAATTTTATACACATAACGGTGTTAGGCCATTAAGTATTGTGCGCGCAGCAAAAGCCTCTATTTTGGATGACGAGCTCCAGGGTGGTTCTACAATAACCCAACAACTTGTTAAGAATGTTTTACTGACCCCGGAAAGAACAGTTTCCAGAAAAATCAAAGAAATAGCCTTGGCTTATTTGGTTGAGAGTAAGTACACAAAAGATCAAATATTAGAATTATATTTTAATAATATTCCCTATGGTGGGACAGCGTGGGGGATTCAGGCGGCTGCTCAAAAATATTTTAATAAAGATGTCGGTCAATTGACGTTAGCGGAGGCGTGTTTACTTGCAGGACTTCCGTCATCTCCTACAGCCCTGTCTCCGGTCCAAAATTATGAGGGGGCCAAAAACCGCCAACAGTTAGTTTTAAACAGAATGGTTTCACTGGGATATATTTCACAAGAAGAAGCAACGGAAGCTTTTAAACAGGAGCTTATTTTTGCGCCTCAGGTTGATTATATCCAAGCCCCACATTTTGTTTGGTATGTAAAGAATGAGTTGGTTAAAAAATTTGGCGCGAGGAATGTGGAGTACGGGGGATTTATAGTTACAACTACCTTGGATTTGGATTTACAAAATAAAGTTCAGGAAATAGTTAAGGACCAGGTGGAAAAGAGTGAGCATTTACTAATTTCGAACGGCGCAGCAACAGTGTTGGACGTTAAAACAGGTGGAATTTTAGCTTATGTTGGTTCAAAAGATTATTTTGAGGGATCGTGGGGTGCGTATGACGTGTTAAGCGGGCAAAGACAGCCGGGTTCGGCTATAAAACCTGCAACATACACGTTGGCGTTTGTTAATGGGATGACCCCCGCTACAACCATCCGCGACGAGCCTTTGACAATAAAGAACGAGTGGGAAACTTATAAGCCGGTTAACTACGATGGTAGGTATCACGGCGAAGTAACTCTTAGACAGGCATTGGCAAATAGCTATAACATTCCGGCGGTTAGGCTACTAACAAAGCTTGGTGCGGACGATATGGTGGAACTTGCAAGCAAGATGGGTTTAAAGAATTGGTCTACAGGGGACGACTACGGAGTTTCAGTTACTTTAGGGGGTAAGGAAGTGCGGCCGGTGGATTTGACAAATATGTATGCTACTTTGGCCAGGCAAGGTGTCTACAAGGAAATTACTCCGTTTATTTCTATTAAAGATTTAAACGGAAACGAGCTTTACGACGGGAATATGAAAGAAGAGGAAGTGGTGAAGCCTGAAATTGCTTACTTGGTTACTAATATACTTGCCGATTATTACGCGAGACTTCCAGCTTTTGGTGTGAATAATTTTTTGAGTGTTAAGGGGCACACTATCGCTGTAAAAACCGGCACAACCGATCAAAAGAGGGATAACTGGACTTTGGGATATACGCCAAGCTATGCAGTTGGAGTTTGGGTTGGTAACAACGACAACACACCTATGAACAAGTATTTGGCGTCAGGATTAAGTGGCGCCGCTCCAATGTGGAATAGGATAATGACAGTATTATTAGAAGGAACTCCTGACGAAAGATTTGAGATTCCCGGTGGTGTTTTTGTAAAATATGACGAGGAATGTAATAGGACTGAGGTGTTTCTAAAAGGATCCAGAATACCTGAGCACTTATGTGGTGTAGAGACTGACGAGAACAAATCTAATAGAAAAAAGAAAGATTAAACTCTTCTTTTGCTCGGCAAAAACTCTTTTTTTTGTTCAGCAAAACTCTTACACGCTTTTAACCTTTATTTGCCTGTCCGCTACTATACTCATTCTATATGCATCACATTAGGTTTAAATCCGATATTTTTAGTATGCTGTTAGCAGATTGGTATTTAAATCCGTAATCCGATAGCCCAAGTTTTAAAATGATCGATAAAATTACTAATCAGATCAACAAATTTAGTTTAAATCTTAAAATATTATTTCCTTTTACGCTTGTCCACGGATTCGTGGTCTTGTTACTTTTAAATCTCATGGTTTTTGTATGGTTTAAACACAAAAACATGGTAGAGGAGATTCGTACAACCCAACGGATTAATGTGTTAACAAATGAGCTTCAGAATGTTCATAAGGAAACTGAGAAAAATGTTCTTTCGTACCGATTTAGCGGCGATCGTACCTATTTGGATACCATCCGCCTTAACGATGCCAAGCACGACGTTTTAATGGAAGAAATAGCAGGTTTTCCCGCGCAAGGGGAAGGGATTGAGCTTCGAAACGAGTACATGTCCATGCAGGGTGAGTTTGACAAGACTAAAGACACACTGCTGCAGGCGGTAGGATCCAGGGACACCCAGGCTACCAACAGTGCATTTGAAGCCTGGCTAACAAGCACCATTTCCAGGGATGCTTCGCTGTTAAATATTCGAAACTACTACATGCTTTCTCTAGAGCAATCGACTCAAGGTTACGATCTATTTTTGAACGAGGTACTTGTCATGTTTGGGGTAACCGCATTAATTATGGTTTGGTTGATAGTTCTTCTGTTTTTTTATCTCAAACGAATTGTTAGCATGCCTATCCACGAATTATCTCTTGCGGCCGATGAAATATCTGCAGGAAACTTTATTAAGTTTAGGGAATTTGATGGTAGCGATGAAATCAGCCAGCTGTCTCGAAATCTAAATAGAATGGCTTCTACTTTGGAGATGAGTTATAGGGAACTACAAAAAGAAGTTACCGAAAAAGAGGAAGCTCTAAATAAAAGCCAAGAGCTTGAGAAAAGAAAAGATGATTTTATTAGAATGGCTAGTCACGAATTAAAAACTCCGATTACAAGTATAAAAATGGTTATAAAACTTATTAAGAATTCTTTAAGTAGGGTTTTGCACCACTTAAGTTCTGAATATATGACCAAAATGGAAACTCA
>CAYMCX010000004.1:11556-22137 GCA_964389145.1 uncultured Candidatus Saccharibacteria bacterium | reverse complement strand
TAACCTCAAATATTCTAAAAAAAGTCTATGAAGAAGACAAGAATCTTTCAGAAAAAATAGCGGGAACTGTGATATAAGAATTTGCATTAAATCCTTTAATATACCTTTGGACTTGCTTCTCTCTTAATTTATTCAATTGATCCAAATGTTTCATTTGATCCAAAACTAAAGCCGATTGGAAATCGGTGATTCGGTAATTTAAACCGGCATACAAAAAATTTACGTTTCCTTTTTCATATACAATACCGTGATTTCTTAGCGCACGTATCTTTAGAGCAAGCTTGTCGTCTTCCGTAATTACTATTCCCCCTTCCCCGGATGTGATCGCCTTCCTAGGATGCAAACTGAAACATCCTAACGCACCGAAGGTACCTACATTCTTCCCACAATATTTAGCACCTAAGGCACACGCAGCATCTTCTATTACAGCGAGTTTGTATTTACGTGCAATCTCCATAAGCCTGTCAAGCTTCGCCGGCTGCCCAAACTCATGTACTACCATAATTGCCTTAGTTTTTTTTGTAATCTTTTCTTCAATAACATCGGTATTAATGCAGAAATCTGACAAATTAATATCCACCAATACTGTCTCCCCGCCAACCAACTCAATAACGTTAGTAGTTGCAGGAAAGGTAAAGGCTGGTGCTATTACCTCGTCGCCTTTCTCAATCCCCAGCGCCAGCAGAGAAATATGCAGTGCAGCCGTACCAGAGGACACTAAAATCCCATGTTTGATATTAAAATACGATTCAATCTTCTCTTCCAACTCTCTTGTTACAACACCCTGAACTAAATTTCCAGACTTTAAAACAGCAATTGATTTAGATAAAGCATCGCGAGAGAACTGTGGTTTTGCTAATTTAATCATAATTAATTCTCATGGTACCAAATAAACTCATAAAGCATATAGAGAATATACCTTTGTGCGCGTGAAGTACGCAGTCGGAAGAGTAATACATCTTAAAGCAGAAGGTGAGTATACCTCCTGGATACGATCGACTTGTAAAAACTCGTAGTTATGTAACCCGCATCCAATGCCGTTATTGTAATGGCTGTATAACAGGCCTAATTCCACACTTTCCGGAGTATCCATATTTGAAATTACATATACTTTATCGAATCTCCTAGCCAATTGCTTAAAATCCGCATTGCTAAGTATTTCTTCCGAATGCCATACGAGAGTTGCCCCATCGTAATAATATTTCATAGGCGCAAGTGCATACATATTAAAATTCGTCTGATATTTATTTGCCTCAAAATTGTTTATCAGAACAATTAGCTTGGTGTTTCCAGGGAGTTTAGTAAGTGAAGAATAAAAATCGTTATTGACGGATTCAGGTCCTAAAAACTGAACTGATGAAAAAATCAGATAATACAGGCCAATTGTCACAAATAATGAGTAGGCAACTATCCTTGAAAGATTGCTTTTATTTTCAATAAAGCTAAAAAGGTACAAAGAAACAAAAACTACAAATGCCGGCACAACCTCGGTCAGATAGTACCTAGAATTATAGTAGTCATATCTCATGTACTTTAGAGAAAGCGAGTAAAAAACCAAAAAGAACGAAAATATAAAGAAAGATATAAATACTTTAGTATCAAGCTTTTTGGTGAAGAAAGCAGAAATAAAGTAAAAAAGATAAAGAACAAAACCAACTACAGAAATATGATTAACAATCGAGAAGAGTATGACACTTTTGACCGCGTTTATAGCATTTTCGGAAATATTCCAACGGCTATAAGTGCTTATACCTGCTATTCCGAGCAATAGATAATTTTTAATATTAACAATTAATGAATCTAAGAAGAAAAATAAAAGTACTACAACACAAGTTAGCGTGATAGCACGCAAATTTTTACTGACTACGGTATATAACTTTTGCTTAATAAACGCGGCAACAAATATACCTATCGCACATGCCCCGATTATAAAAACTATTTTCTGTCCAACGGTAAAAGAAGAGAGGAAGAAGATTCTTTTTAGTCCACGAACTATTGTGGAATTAAACATAAGATCATATAACGGCCAAAGAAATGTAAAGTAGTAGGCGTACGATACCGCCGTGAGAATAAACAAAAACGCAGTATAGACTCCAAAATAAGCCCAAAGCAATTTCTTCGTGGTATATACAATTACTCCCAATAGTATGAGCAAAAGCAGAATTAAGTAGATGAAAAAGGTCACCCGTACATACATGAATCCAAAAAACATAAGTGCAGATAGATATAAATGCGCTGGCCCAACAGCAAGTGTATTCCACAACTTATTGCCGGACATGTTCTCAATCAGACTCTCGCCAAACTCCTCAAAAAATCTAATCAAAAAATAAAACCCGGCAGATGAGAACGCCAAAGCAGTAATCTCACCTACAGGCATCTTCGAAAAAAACGCATGCAAGGGATTTAATGCCAAAAGCAGTAACGCAATCAAACCTGCTTTCCTGGACTTTCCCAACATACTTGTAATCAAATAAATATTCGCCAGTGAAATAAGGGAAAAAAATGTTAGCGAATACACTCTGTTATCAGAGCCAAACACCTTTCCAAAAATCGCCATAAAAGAGGGATGCATCGGATAAAACTTCATCGTATATTCCGACCCATCCCTGTTCCATTTTTCAAAACTCGGCATCATGTAGTTTCCGTATTCATCGTAAAGTTTCTTCTGCTCCTCTGTTAAAGTTTCCCTAAAGTGATCGGTGTAATAAAGTGTTCCCTGTTCTTCATACACCTTAGATATATTTACATAAGTACCTTGATCCTGCCCACCCATCAAATATAAATAGGGAGGTAGACGAAATACGAGTGCCAAAAGGAGTAGTGACAAGACTGGCCAGCCAAACCTAGCGTCTTTAAAAATTACTTTAGGTCTGGAAACAAGTAAAAATACACCCACAATAAAAAGTCCTACCAACAATGACACGACAGGTCTAAACCACCCTATCGCCAAAAGTGTCACATTGGCAATTCCAACAATGCCCACATAAACTAGTAAAAGGTCGTACAAAGGAAGATTTTCTACAAATTTAAGTTTAAACATGGTTTTTAATCTTATCCGCAGCAAGTATTCTTCCTAACATTACACCACAAAAACTTGCAAACCACCAAACATACTCAAGTAACACTCCAAAAATCACAAAAAACATACCTTCATTACTCGCAGCAACGCCATTTTTAATATCCCGCAGTCTAAACAAATCCCTGTGTATGGAAGGAATTACCAGCGGCTTAATACCCTTTTTATCCAAAATCACCATCCCCATGCCGCCCAAAAACTTTCTTTTCAAATAACTCCAAAAACCAGCAGGCTCCCTATGTAGCCAAACGGCACCACTCTCAAACACAAACACCCTGTTAGGAAAAGTCCTCTTTAGTTTAATACAAGGCTCAATATCCTCACCAAACGTCAACCCCTCGTTAAAACCACCAATTCCGCGCAACTCAGATGTTCTATAAAACCAGCAACTCTGTGGATTATAATTCAAAAAATTTCTACGCCTCTCAATATCCTTAACCCTTGTAGTAATAGATTCAAACTTATTTAACACAAAATGTGGGCCAATCACGCCCAATGTCCGTTCGCCCACAAAATGCTTAACCCCATTTTTTATGTATTGGGGTGAATAAACAGCGTCGTCTTCACAAAAAACAACGAGTTCCCCGGTTGCTTCCCTTAAACCCGTATTCTTAGCACCAGCCCTTCCTTTATTTTCCTGATTTATGGTTTTTATTTTACGAGAGCTTCCGCCTGTAAACCCCTCCAATAACATAGACGTTTTATCAGTAGATCCGTCATTTACAACTATAATCTCTAAATTTCCGTAACTTTGCTCACACAAAGATTTCAGAGCATCTATTACAACATTCTCTCCGTTAAAAACAGTCAAAACGGCACTAACCTTAACATTTTCTAAATCAGATACTGCAACCGGAGAAGTTTTTGTAGACTCCGCGAGCTCCCCCAAAGTACAAAACCACGGGTTCATCCCTGTCTGGTAGTAAATCTCCCTCAACATTACTTCGATATTTTTAACAATCTCTTTATCCACATATTTGAGACCAAACTCAGTTTTAGCCAAGTGAGCATGAACAACCAAAGCGCCACCTCTCCTGGCAATTTCCACCGCCCGTTGTGTTTGGTCCGGATAACAATTTGCAGTAAAACTAACAATTCCATTTTCCAGAACCACAGGAGTTATAAAATCCGAATCGTCCCCTACCGCATCCTTAAAGTTAAATTCTCCCGCGATATACGAAAACCCTAATTCATTTAATTCAAAAGTAAGTTCCTCTGTTACACCCCATCCCGGAGGTCTAAAGCCTCTGTGATAGCTCAAACCGGAAGTACCCAAGATAGAAACCATTTCCGCTAATTTATTTGTCACCTCAGAACCATCTAGACCTAAAAACTCCTGACTTCTTGCGTATTTCAAATTTTTGTTATGATGACTTAACCCGTGAGTGGCTATTTCAATATTACCGGGGTAAAAATTGCTAACTGCGCTAACCCAGTTAGAGAATTTCTTATCTGAAACCTTGAAATAATCCGTAGAATAGCCCCGCCTTACCCTAAATAGTTTTCTCAAAGGAAAGAAAATCCCGTTTGGCCAATCACTTCTGTCTTGCCAATTGGGAACGGTAAATATTGTAGTTTTTATTTCTGGAATTTTTGAAAATAATTCACCCAAAACCCTCATTGGGGGCTTAGTAACGTCGCTTCCAAAATCTAAACCTTCCAAATCAGAAACATTTTCTGGATGCAAATCATCAAGAGTAATACAAAATGCGAAATCTTTTCCATCCGGGAGGTTTAATTTATTCATACTTTTCTAGTCAGATAATATCTCTCCCAACTAATTAAACCTTTAGCAAAATTTCGAAACCAACTTTTTTCATTATTAACAATTCGGCTACTTTCCAATACGCTAAACCCCGCCTCAGATAATTCTTTTTCCACAAGCCTACAAGTTGACGCATACAACTTAACTTCCATCCCGTTTGACATTTTTTCGTTATAAAATCCACCACCAAGTAATATACTCACAATTTTTTTCCAATTAAATAAAGTGTTTTTCAAGGTCTGTCTGTTATACGGCAATAAATTAAAAACATGAGAAGAAAAAATAAAAAATCCTCCGGGCCCCAACACACGTTGTACTTCCAAAAGAGCACTCTTTCTACTTTCATAGGGATAAAGACAATCCAGCCCATTGTGACTAAACAAGGCTATATCAAACTCACCCTCAGAAAAATCCAATTTAGACACATCTCCAACCACAGACTTAATTTCAGGAAATTTACTTTTCAGAGACGCAATCAATCTTGGCGATATATCAACACCGGTAACATCGTATCCTGCTCTATATAAAGGTACTGTCGAACGGCCACCGCCGCACCCAACATCTAAAATCCTCACGTCACCTGCCCTTTTTCCCAACAACTTGGCCGCTTTTTTAATATACAACTCCTCAGTATCATAAAGCTTATATTCCATGTCCGCATACCTTAATACAGATTCGTCGCTATTCCAAAAAGAACTGTCTTGAGCCATATTTTAAACCCCCAAAAAAATATACTTTAACCTCTGAATTAATCTTAAAACACCGGATAGTTTAACTAACTTTACTCCATATACCACTTTGCCTCCCCATTTCAACTTGTAAAAATTAATATTTTTAATTTTCTCCCCCGCATCTTTGTCCACCGAAATCATATTCAAATCTAAACTCGTGCATCCTTCTTTAATGCCCTGTTTTATTATCTCCCACTTAATGACATCCCCAGCAGGAATCTTTTCTCCAGAATCATTTGAAGAAAACATACTAAATTCCATCATAGTTTTTCCAAAAATCATTACACCGGATCCCCCAAATGTTTTGCCATTAAACGTAGCAACATAGTATTTGATATTTTTCGGATAAAGCTTTCCTAACGCGTGATAATATTTTTTGGGAACAACAGCCAGTCCTCTTTTATCCCAGCTCGCGTATAAACCGTTATAAAACGTACTAATTTCCTCACAAGTGAGCGCCTTAACCTCTACTCCCAGCTTTTCACATTTTCTAATCCCACTTTTAACAGATTCGTCTAAACGCGAATACATCACATCCGCGTTGTTAACCAAATCTAGGCGGGTAGTTGCACTTACTTCACAAGTTAAACCGTTAAATTTAGTTTTAAGTTCTGAGCAAAATTCCTCGGCAGTTTTTTTATCTTCCCACAGCAGGAAATCCGCCGGAATAATATTTTTTCCTTCCTTAACATTTAACTGATAAATATACTGTAAAACCTCTTTTGATACCCCAACAGAATAGCCTTCCGCGGAACATACAACAGGCTGCAGATGCATTGAAAAGGTATTTAAAAACCCCAGTCGGAATATAAATTTTAAAATAAAGCCTGGTAATCCTAATAAGTAGTTTCCACCAATAACAGTTTCGTACACCAAAACCATCATTATGCGTTTGCCGTCGTTTGTAACTTCCAAATATCTTCCCCTACCAACATCTAATTTCTCGTGAAACCTCCCCCAATATCCTGTGGAACAAAAAAAGCCGTCGTTTTCCTCTACAGCAGAATCCCACCAGTCGGGACACGAATCGTAAAGTTTAATTTTTAGGGACATATAGGTTTAAAAGTTTTCCTGAAAACATATAAATATAGCCGTGTAAAACACCCATTAACCCGCTTCTTACCATCTTATATTCTTTTCTTCGAACTAAAGCCAGCAAATAAAACACGGTATAAAGATGTGAGAATAATAAAGTGAAAGTAATTTTCTGAAAAGTATTTCCCCATTTTTTCAAAAATACAAACCTATTTCTCATTAAAAAGTAAAATCTTTCAGGAGAACCACCCATTTGTCTTTTGTCCATTTTTTTAAAGTCAGGGGGTTCTGATTTATGATAAACCTTTAGGTCAGACGATTGGTAAACTTTTAAACCAATCCTTCGAACTTTTTCGGCAAAGTCTGCTTCTGAAAACGTTTGGAAAATCTCCGGAGAAAATCCCCCAACCTTATCAAGCACCGCTCTTGAAACGAAAAAAACATTTGGTACATCATTAGTTTCGATAAGGCCTTCCAACTTACCTGTATCCTTTTTATTTGCACCTAAAAATGTAGTTTTACCGGTAAATTTGTTAAATTTCGTAGGACCTACCATTATAGTCTCGGGGTAGTCGTAATAATATGTTCGTCCTCCCACAATACCTGCTTCGGGGTGTGTAATTATTGATCTCCCAGCTTTGATCAAAAAATCCTCATCCTTTATTTCGTTGTCGTCATCAATAAAAAGTACCCAGCTGTTTTTGGATAAATTCCAACCCGCATTTCGGGAATTAATCAAATACTGCCTGGTAATATTTCTAACAAACTGCACAAATGGATACCTACTGTGTACTTCCTCAGAGAAATCTTCATCGGAGAAATCGTCAATAACAATGTATTCGCACCCCACACCTCCTTCACAGCGGATAAGGCTTTCCAAAAGTGCAAAAAGCATCTCCTTCCTATTACGAGTATTTATTACAATTGAAAATTGCATATTTCGACTTTACACTCTCCCAACAATAATCACATCATTACTTTCTTCAAACGCGCCAAGCTGCAAAGATAACCAAAATAAAGGGTATTCTACTAAATTTATAAGTCTGCGTAGTATAGAGAGTTTAAGCACTTTTATTAGGGGCACTTCGTCTGAAAAAACCAAATACCCATCCACAGGCAGTAATGACTTTGAGGTTGAATAATACTGAATGTTACCAAGTTTTTTATGCATTCTTTGTACTGTATCCTGGGGAGATTCTAAACCTATGTGCCCTGGGTATGTAACCCAGTATTTTGAGTACAAACCTTTCTTTTCCAAAAGTTTAGTAAACCAATTAATACCTGCTGTCTCTACGCTAAATAAAACTAGCCCACCTGGTTTTATTACACGTAATATCTCATCCATAACAGTGTTCTTTTTTTCAACAAGAATATGGCCCATTACCTCGGAACAAAATCCTACATCAAAAGTACCTGTTGGGTATGGGATAGAATCTGTTATATCCCCATCCTTGGCTTCAAAATAGGTCTTCCTGGCATTTTGCAACCCTTCATTGGACAGATCAACTCCACAAACTCTTCCGTAATCTACAAGCTCCTCGTGACCTCCTCCGCACCCTATATCAAGAATCTGCAAATCACTTTTTCCTTTAGTATATTTTGCCAACAATTCAAAAAGTTTACGCTCAGTGTATGTTGAAGAAGAATACCGATAATAAAACCTCTCAAGCATTCCCTGACGTTTCCTATGTGTTTTTCCATATTTGGCAGTAAACAAACCTTCGGCAGGCGTTCTTCCAACAACATTAAACCAGCACAATACAATCCCCCCAAGCGCAAACTCGAGCGTTTTTATAAAAAGTAATCCCATACCTTCAAGAAGGTTTTTAAATAATTTATCTGGCTGTGAAAACCAAAGTTTGTATCTGTACTTTAAGTTTAGTTGATTAGGTAAATCTCCTTTTCCCACATGTTTTCGTAAATAACTCCAAAAATGTTTTGCGTAATATATTTTTTTCTTAACAAGACCAATCAGAGTAGCGTGTCCTTCATCATGAAAAATCAAAGACGGGATTCGAACTACCTTACCAAACTCCAAAACTCTTTTATGCAAGTCCCAATCCTCTCCACTAACAAGTAACTCATCATAACCTCCGGCCATAACCACTATCTTCTTGTTAAAAAATCTGGCAGCTTCTATTCCATCTACACCAACATAGAAAGACTTCTCCAATATCACGCAGCGCGCCCAAAATCCCTCCCCGTAAGATTCTTCGGGAATAATTACTCCAACAACCTCCGCGTTTTTTGATACGGCAGCCACGCACTCTGTAACCACGTTCTCACTTAGCGTCATGTCCGCATCTAAAAATAATACAAAATCTCCCGAAGCCTTTACTAAACCCATATTTCTTTGGGCGCATCTTTCGGGGCCAAATGAAAACACGAGCGAGGTATATTTAGCCGCCAATTCCTTTGTTCTATCTGTACCGTTATCTACGATAATTAACTCAATGTTTTTATAAGTCTGGTTTTTCACAGATTCACATAACTTCACAATATTATTTTCTTCATTTTTGGTAGCTACAATTATAGAAACAAGCGGATTATCGTTCATAAGAAAATTTACAAAAGCGAATAGAAATCTTCCGACAACTTATCCCAACAAAACTTTCGCGAAAATTCCAAACACCTTTTTCTTAATTCTACATCATCTTTGGCTTTAAGCGCCCTATCTGCCATTAGCTCAATCTCATTATCGGGAACCAAATACCCGCTAACACCATCCATAACAGATTCGGTATTTCCATTTACAGCAAAGGCGACTACAGGAACACCGCGAGCGTTAGCCTCTAAATTTACCAGTCCCCAACCCTCCTTGTACGAAGTGTTTAATAAGATGTGAGACTTTGATAAGAGTTCGATCTTACGCTCCTCAGAAATATACCCTATAAACTCCGTAGAATCAGAGATTCCTTCATTTTCGCAATATGTTTTTATTTCGCTTAAGTAACCTATATCTGCTCGTCCAACTACCAACAATTTAGCTGAGTCGTATTTACTTTTAATATGGGAAAATACTTTAAGAGCCCGCTCAATTCCTTTCATTTTCACCAAACGATTTAGAAAAATAAGTGTAAATTCCTCAAATTTTTCCGGAAGATCATTTAAAACAGGGATGGAAACACCATTTTTTATAACCCTAATACTATTCTCAGCTACACCTGCGGCAACCAAATCCTTTTTTGTTGACTCAGACACAGTGACTACCAATCTATTTTTATAAAACCTGTAAAGTGCTGTTTCCAAAAAACGTCCTACTATATTTATTGGAACCGGGTACATCTTGTCCCAAATACTTCCGCCCACTTCGTGAACAAATACAACAATTTTCTCCTTTACATAAAGCGGTGTGAGAAAAGGTATGCCATGAATCTGATCTATCACCACGTCAACTTTCCCTCGGTATCTTGCAAAATATGAAAATATCACACAAATATAAAAAAACGGAAATGCTACGAGAAGCTTAAAAATATTTCTACCCAAAGGAAAACTAATATATTCAAAATGTACGCCCTCAACAAGTTCATCACTTATATCAAAATCATATTTTGGTGAAATCCAATGAACCTCAGCCCCTCTATTTTTGACCCACCTTTTTGCATGTTCAAATGTTGCAATCTCGGAACCTCCCGCCCACGGATCTTTGATAGACCGCCAGTTGAGGATTAGTATCTTCATGTCAGCTCTCTATTTCTCAGGTGTTAATCTGCATATCTAATTCTTTGTCATATCTCCACTTCCTCCTGCTCCCGTCCTGGTAGTAACCCCTGATATACATACGGTAAAATACGCCCAACGTGTCAATCAATACATTTCTAATAAATTTATCAAGAAACAAAAACTTTTTAAATCTGCTTCCGGATTCTAGGTTTAGGTCAATATATACTGGTGCCTCATAAATTTTCCTGAAGCCAAGATACTTAGCTATTGCTAGAAGTTCAATATCAAACGCGTATTGTTTCACCACCATG
>CAYMCX010000004.1:7905-11546 GCA_964389145.1 uncultured Candidatus Saccharibacteria bacterium | reverse complement strand
GTAAAACAGTTTCCAGCACTTTTCTTTTATATACTTTTAACCCAACCTGCGTATCACTCACAGGAATCCTAAATAATACCTTAACCAACGTGTAATACCCCCAACTATAAAGTTTTCGTACTGCCGGATACCTAACCTTAGACTCAGGATGCCTTTTGCTACCGACAACAACGTCCGCGTCGCTCCAAATCGCCTGCTCAAGTACCATAGAAATACTGTTGGGATCTATCTCCATACCAGCATCTATAAAAGCGATTAAATCTCCCGAAGCTCTCGCCATTCCATACCTCACCGCATAACCTTTCCCGTGATTTGTCTCATATCCGCAAGCCTTTATCTCACGCTTTTCTGTTGCTAATTCACAGGCTGCCTGATAGGTACTATCTACAAATCCATCAACCACAACGATAATTTCAAAATCAAACCTGGTTTTAGACATCACATCATAAATTCTCAGAATATCTTTTTTTATGGTTTTCTCCTGCTTATATGCAGGGACAATAATAGAAACTAGCATATGTTTTTCAATTATGGCAGTTAACTTTGCGGGTAGGCAATGGCCTTCAATTGTTGAGGGGCAGAGTAAATAACTTTAGCCGAATACACAGATAATATCAGTAAAACCACCAGAGAGATACCAATATTAACCCATATAACGTCAAAAAGTGACGTGTGATACAAGTTAATAAGGACAAACTGACCAACTATCAAAGGAATCTGGATTTTGTAAACACCTGTTTTTCCAACGGCGAGTAAAAACATAATTAAAAAGTTTATTAATACGTATAAACCTACAAAAATCGAAAAGAGCGGAATATATTGTGCAGACGGTATAAATTTTTGCCCAAACATGACTTTAGTAATAAGCCCGGGAAATAGTGAGAATACCAATACTCCTACTACAGTAATAAAAGTTTGCAGCATAAAAAATTTTGTAAACTTACCTATGTAGTCTTCATTACGCGCGTATGCTTCCGAAATCTGTGGGAACATAACTACAGAAACGGTTCCGGCGCCAAAAAGCAAAACCTTAGAAACAGTAACTGCGCCTGCGTAGTAACCCGATAACTCTTCTGAGAAGAATCTCTTTACTAGTATTAAATCTAAATTATTAAGAAGCATTAACCCTAAGTTCACAAAAAGTACCGGCAAACTGAAAAGTAATACTTTCTTTAATAAGGGGCTAACGCTTTCCGAGTCATACGGACGAAAATTCTTTTTTAAAAGCAGAACGTTAGCTGTGTAAGCTGAAACCATGCCTAAAAAAAGGCCAAGCATAACCCCATTTACTCTCCATCCTAAGTACACAAAAAGTACCGGCAACCCAAATCGCAAACCTCCCCCCAAAACATTAGCAAAAGCAAAAGCCTTAAATCTTAAAAGTCCCTGTAGATACGCCAAGGGAACAACTGAGAAAAAAACAGCTCCCAAATAGAGCGAGAAGTAAGAAATTATATTTGCATTTGAAATATTAAGAAGATCTGCTAAATACATCTTTGCGACAAAGGTAATAAACGACACGACAAGACCAAGAAGCAATGTCATAAGTGAAAGCTTCCAAAAAAGTTGTGTTAATTTATCATATCTATCCCCTGCCTTTAACTCAGAAGAAATTTTGGTGATTGAGGTAGATAAAACTGCAGCAGGTACTCCAATTATGTTTGCTAATGCTACAAGAGCATTGAAAGTCCCATAATCCGAAACTGACAATAAATGTCCCAAAGCAAACTGAAGTAGATAACTAAAGATACTGGAAATAAAAACACCTATTGTCACAATTGCGGTGCCAAATAAAACCTCGTCGGCTACAAACGATTTAATTTTCTGAGCTATTTTTATAAACATTGTAAACATCCACCCCTCTAACTTTAATAGTACCGACTTTCTCTATTTTATATCTATCTTCCGTAATTCCAGCATCGTCCCAAAACGGATACACAAAAAACTTCGCTTCATTAGCTTGAGCCGTGATATCAGAAATAATTGCCCGTGCCCCTATTTCGTTTATAAAAGGCCAAATCTGAGTGTAATATTTTTCCTGGAATCCAATAACAAGTCTAGTGTCTAAGGCGTCGGTATTCACCATAGAATCAAAACTATCTTCATACGTAAAACTCTCGTAACCATGCTCAGCTCTAACTTTAGAAAAATAATTAGAAACCTCCCGACCTCCAATCATCCATTTAGGTTCCAAAACTCTTATACCGGTATGCAAACCTCCAAACAACGGATTGTAGTAGGAAAAATAGTCGGGATGAACTGTAACAAGCGGAAAGATAACAATTAACCCCAAAAGTGCAATACCAACTACCCGAAACCTTGAACGCACTTGTGTAAAAACGTACTCGTAGAAAAAAGCCGCTATAAAAATAAGGCCTGTCATAGACGGAATAATATATCTATCTAATTTTTTAGAGGGGATAGTAAGAAACACAAGGTATAAAATTGCAAAGAGGAATGTGTAAAAAGCAAATTTCTTTTTTTCCACAGAAAGTTTCTTTGATACAAACAAGTATCCTATTAAACCGGCAACTACAGTTACCGACGACCTAAGTCCAAATACTACAAAATAATATAGTGGGCCCGGGTCCAATGTGTATTTCAAGAAATAAAACTGCTCGTGACCACCTTCGACCCCTACTGTAAATATTCCTTTGTATAAGGTTCCAATTGCAAGAAGCGGATTGGTCCACATAGCGGGCCACACAACGATAAATGTAATAATTGCTGCCAATATCCATTTTCCGTAAATGGAAAAAGAAGATTTTAGCGAACTCTTGAAACTTTTACTTGGAATCCAATACCACAAAAAGGCCATTAGCCCCATAAATGGAAGCAGAAACAGGGAGGAGGTCTTTGTTAAAATCGCTAAACCGGTAAAAATCCCAGAAATATAAAGTCTTTTACGCTGTGTTGTATCCGTCAGAAAATAATAAAACCAAACATATGACGCAAGCATAAATGAAGTCATAAGCCCTTCCAAATGCACAACCCTTGTAAGGGCAACATAAAAGGGTTCCAGGGAAACAAGTGCTGTTGCCAAGAAGGCATACTTTTTACCGAAAAGTTTATTCAAAACCCTATAAACCGAGACTAAAACCAAACCAATAACGACAACAATGCACAGTTTTTGAATAAAGTGGAGTCCAAAAATCACGCGGACATCATTATCAGGCGGAGAAATCTTAAGAATAGTTTCGTAATAAAAGTTGTGTATTTTTACCCCAATGGAACCAATCCACATGAGTGTAATTCCCGGATGATACTTTTGAATTGTTTTAATAAAATCCAACCCAAATACGCCTGAACCAAAATCGTAAATTCGTGCTTTCCACTTCCAGACATCTGTGTTAAATAAATCATGACCCAAGTTTGGCAAACGGGAAGTAATAAATAACACTAGTATTAAAAACTCATATTTAAAATCTGTAATTAGTTTTTTCATAAAAATAACCTACTCTTGTTGCGTTTTGTCCCCCTCGGATGTCTCATCTCCGCCGTATATTGTTGACTGATTACCCTCAAGGCGGTTTGTTAAGGTAAGTATTAAGGTCACAGAATAATATATGGGAACAAGGAAAAATGCTAAAAACAAAATCTTTTTGAAACTTTTCCGAAATTTTTTTTGGAACTTTTTTTAC
>CAYMCX010000004.1:2953-7895 GCA_964389145.1 uncultured Candidatus Saccharibacteria bacterium | reverse complement strand
GATGATAGCAACTACGGCCTGGAATAAACCTCCGTAAAAAATAGCAAAAAGAGATGGAATGATTATAAACCAAATGGCCGCTCCAAATTCAAAGTATTTTCTTCTAATAATTCCATAAATTGCATAAAAGATCATCAAAATATATGAGATAAGGAATGTATAGCCAAAATCATCCTGAAGTTTGTCTGTAACAGATTCGTAAAATTTTTGCGCTTGGGCCTCGAGCGATACTTTTCCAACATTCCTAAATTGCCACACCGCACCTACCGGGCTATCGTCCCTCAAAAAGGTTTGCAAATCCAAAACTGCAAAAGGAGTTCCTATTAAAAAACCGCACACAAGAAAAACAAAAGCCAAAAATAAATTATAGAACCCGCGGTATTCTATAAATTGAGCACGTTTTTGGTAAAACGGTCTAAACAAATATGCCAGACCGAGAACCAATACCATAAAAATGCCGTTATATTTTGTTGAGCCTGCCAATCCTATTAGCAAGCCGGCAAGAATATAGTTAATCGTATCCTCATACTTCATTACCAAAACCGTAAAATACAGTCCCCACGATAAGAAAAAAACCATTGGTACATCCACTATGCCGTAATGGGAACGTTTGATATGAAATGGGATCAAAGCAAAGACAAGAGCGGCCAAAAGACCTACTCTCGGGGAAAAAAGTTCCTTTCCTGCTAGATAAACCGGAATCACAGTAAAGGCTCCTAATACTGCGACAAAAATACGTGTCAATAAATAGAATATGAGGCTATCGTTCCAAAGAATCGGCAATGAAGAACTAAGACTCGCTTTCCACCCCCAAGATTCAACCAGGGTACGCACTAAAGCAAACCCCATATATAAGAAATAATTAAGATACACAAATAAATGAGGCCAATCAAAATGCCCGGGATTTATAGAAAAACGGATATTTAGTGCTTCTCTCACTATGAAAGGCTCATCTGGATGGTATATAAAGGGAAATCCGTGGGTAATGAAGGCTAGTCGAAAACCTAGCGCCACTAGTACAATAAAGAAGAGGACCACCGAATCATTGTGTTTGGAGCCGTTTAACATATATCTTCCAATATTCTAACCCATTTATCCTAAAAGACGAATCATATTCGAAGGCAGTTCCGCTATTTATTACCTTCTCCGGAATCTCTTCATTGATACCTAATATCAATAAATCGTAATCGCCTGTCCCACACACCCTGATATCACAAATACGCGAGCTCATGTAAATTGCGCGCATCGGCTTTACGTCAAAAAATCCCAGTTTTGGGTATTCCCCGTATTTGGTAAAAATAAAATCACGTAGCGCAGGGATTCCCACTCCAAAAGGTTTTTCGGCAAGTATTGAATTTGCCTTTTTGGCAGACCCAAACAAAGGACTGGTGTAGGTAAAGTGATATGGGAAATATTTGATTACCGGAAACGCAACAAACAAAGCAAAGGTAGCTGTCAGGATCAAATTTCTAAATTTACCTAAATCCTTTAATTTACTTATATCCTGTAATTTAGACATCTTTTCGTACCCTAAATAAGCCAAATAAGCTAAGATCGGAAACATAGGAACCATATATCGGTCAATTTTCTTGCTTGGAACGGTCATAACAACCAAATACCCAAAGTAAAAAATAAAAAGGAATAACTCGAGTGAAATCTCAAACGGCCTTTTTAAAATCACAGCTCTAATGTTTTTAATTAAAAAGAATAGGTAAATAACCATGCCGATCCATATAAAGGGAGAAACTTTCATTGCTAAAACAAGCGGATAGAAACCGGGTCCCGCATCACGTGTGTATTCTCCTAGTACAATCTGACCATGACCTTTTCTTACTCCAACACGCTCTCCTTCACTAAATATTTCCGATAATACATAAACAGGGCGAACCCAAAGTGCCGGAAACACAACAAAAGTAGTTACTACAAAAGCGGCTGTTAAAGCCAACAAAAGTTTTGGGGATTTTTTAGAAACGGCATACCAACCAACATACAGAAAAGCAAAAACAAAGCCCCCTAACGCAATTGATTTAGTCAAAAAGGCCAAGGATAGTAAAATTCCTGCTAAAGCCACACGCCACAGGTACTTTCCTCCCCCCGATCTTACTGCCCAATACGTTAACACCAGTCCATTAAACAAAAATAGCGTCATTAGTACATCCAGGTGGAGAAGGCGTGAATTGCCCAAAAAGAAGGGTTCGAAAGTAAAAAGCAGGACCACAAAAAATGCTTTCTTAAAATCGGTTACTTTGGAAAGTATGTACAGACTAAACAGTGTAAGAACTAATTGAACAAACATTAACGCGTACTTTGAAGCAGTGTGAAATACCAAAAAATTTTCTCTATCGTAAATAGCAAACTTCGGATCAACGTGTTTAATTATTTCAACCACAGGACCCATGATCCACATCAAAGTTACACCGGGGTGGTAATGTTGGTATGTTTTTAACCAATCCTGCGTTTTCAAACCTACAACAAACTGTTCGGAACGGTAATGCCAATTAACTGCATCGGGATTTATTATATCCGTGCCCAGTTTTGGCAACCGAACGGCAAGAAACATTAAACAAAGTAGGAGGTAAAAGAATAACGGTTTTTTCCAAAACATAAGATAGGACTAAACTTGAGCTTTTTTCTTCGAACGAATCAAGATCAAATTTCTGATGTAAATAAGCGAATTAAGCATGGATGCCACCGTAAATACGATATCCTTCTGCCTGATGGAATAAACCAAGATCATAGCGGTTCCGACCAAGCTTAAGTACCAAAACGCAACCGGTACAACACTTTCCTTTTTCTTTTCTGAAACCCACCACTGCACCACAAAGCGCATAAAAAAGACAAATTGAGCTGCAAAACCAAATATAATCCAGGGATTTAAAAGCGGTTCAATTAACTTAATTATTTGTTCGATCATATTATCTGATGGTATCACAGCGCAAGAAATTTAAAAGCCCGGGATCTTTTTTACAACTTTGGCAATGTCATCTTTGGTAATAAATCCGGCAACGACAGTCGCCCACAAAAACAACAAGGCATAAATGGGGTAGGCTCCAAGCTTTATGTAAACGTTGGCCACAGGCCAATTTAAAGCGATAATGATAGATTGCAAAAGTAAAATTATGTGTTCATGGTGAAAAAACCTAAACTTTAATCTTATATTGGAAGCTATTGCCATAAACATAAGGGAAAGCATCGCGCCGATGGCCATACCATATGACATAGCCAAAAGATTCCCCCACGCGCCCTTAAGCCCAAAATAAAACGCCACAGTCCCGCCTATAAGTACAACAAAACTGAGAATCATCTCTTTAACCATCTTCGCAGGAATAATTACACTGGACTTGATGATGTTTATAAAGGAATAACAAATAAAGGCGTATACCAGCGGTAAAACTAAAGAAAGAGACGGATCATATTTTGCACTTCCAATAGCAATACTTACAATTTCCGGCACCCAGTAAATTGCACTTACACCAATAAAAATGATTAGCGCAAATAATTTGTCAAAATTCTTGGTAAACGCTTCATTAAAACTTTCTCGTTCATTAACATATTTGTCCGAAAACACCGGCAAATTTACATCCGTAACCGCGTCACTGATATTCATTAATTTTTTGGAATACAAAAGGGCAAAGCCAAAGTATCCTACTAATTCAGGCGTAATGGTTAAACCCAAAAGGTTTGGCCCAAGTTTTTCCCAGTTAGTATAAATAATTTTTACCAAATAAATTCCTAGGCTTATAGAAAAGAGTTCTCTAAATAAACCTTTAAACTCCTTTATTGTCGGCATCTGCATGAAACCAGTTAATGGTTTAAAGGCCAGGAAACCTAATATTAGTGTCGATACAAGATTAAAAAGGAAAAGGGCGTAAAAGTAACCGTTTACTTTATAGAACAATACGAGGGGAATATAGATAACAACGCTTACTGCCGCAATCCCAACTTGATATAAAAACAATCTTCTAAATCTCTTAGTTCCCGCAACTACAGAGTTTAAGATACTTTGAAACCCCTGCACCAGTAATACTAGGGAATAAACTTTTAGCGGCAGTGCAATTTCCGGCGCGTGATACGCGTTAACCGCTAGTTTATCGGAGAGAAGAAAGAGTCCAACTGCAATAGGTATTGAAACCACGTATCTAATGAAAGCCGACGTAACAAAAATCTTAAATATTTCTTTGTTATCTTTAGCTGCGGAAATTTCCCTTGTGCTTGCTGAAGCCAACCCCAGATGCTGATAAATCCCAAGAGCCCCTCCAACAGAAACGGCAATCTGAATCAAGCCCCATTCGGAAACACTTAAGAGCCTAACAATAAAGAAACTTTGAACCAGGCCCAAAGCCATTGCCATGCCTCTTGATATAAAACTAACTGTTTGCCACTTCGCAAGATCCTTCATATGTACTTTACTTAATTTCCACGTCCCCTAAGTAAATACTACGCGTTCTAATAACGTTAGTCATTCCAACGTAAGATTGATAAGTTCCCGGCTCAAGGTAGCCTGGTAAAACCAGTTCAATATCCTCAACATAGTAGTGATCCTCTACCCAATCTTTCAGTTGAGTAATCCCAAAGGACGGAAGGTTTGCAACTTGGTATATCTCACCATTTTTTTTGTTTATAAAAGTCATGAAAAGAACGTATGCATCCAAAGAGGCGTTGCCGCGTTTTGTATATGTGAATTGGGCTTTTGCCGGTTGAAGTTTACTTATGCTACCTGGCATTGCGAAATCAACCACAGTAAACGTCTGCAACATTTCAAAATTATATTTTTCCTCGTATACAAATTTTTCCTGTAATGGAAGTAAAGGTTCTTTTCCGTGAGGTCCTACTTTTTTGAATACAAACAAATTCCCACAACCTGTCTCCAAGCGGTAGTTGGGGTCGTTTATTATATTGCCAACCACATCCCGAACAAGAGATATGTCCGCGTCCAGTATCG
>CAYMCX010000004.1:1450-2943 GCA_964389145.1 uncultured Candidatus Saccharibacteria bacterium | reverse complement strand
TCAGCATAAACTTCAAGTTCTTGGTTCGAAGACACATCAACAATTATGTAATCAGCATCCCTGTATAAAGCTGGGAAAATAGCATAAGTTTCACGCATAGAAAGATGCGCACCCAAATAGTCTGGCCCGGAAACGGAAGCATCGTCGGGAATCATCCCGATCACTTTATTCGCACATTCCCTATCTTTATTCTCAAGAGGTGTGATTCTAATAACCTCTCCTATTTTTATATCATTTCGCCTATAAAGATCCTCGTCAGCTTTAGCAAAAGCAACCGAGCCCAAAAGCCTTTTTTGAACCGACTGAGAAAGCCATAGAAACACCGGGTTGTTGTATTTAAACGTAGTAAAAATATTTGTTCCTAAAACAAGCGCCGCTAAAAATACAACGGCCCACTTTTTCCTGGTTAACCTACTCAAAAATCCTAAGGCATAAATCACGGAAATAAAGACTACAGGAACAATCATAGAAACGCGGTGATTATATATTTCTGAGGTTCCTATCCCCTCCTCAGTTGTTGCATAATTAATCAGCAAATCCGGAAAAGCTATGATTAGTGTCTGAGGAAACGCCAGCGGAAGATAGCCGACAGGTTCAAATGTTCTGCGAAGATTGTCTAATTTATCCGAGCCAAATAATATTGCGGTCAAAAACTTCGGTTTTGTAGCAATATTAAACATAACCTCAATATAAGAATCGCCAAACTCCTCATACCTACTCAAGAAATAGTTGGAATTCTCTACATCCCTTGCAACAGAAGTATCAATTCCAAGTGAATCTGCAAATTTCTGATAACCGTCAATTCTGTATTGCGCAAAAGAAGGAATTATTACAAAAAATGCCAAAACAAACCACAGCATCCCTACTATCATCATCTGTATTCCAACTTTAAAGTTATTTCTAAAAAACCAGATAAAAAAACCGTACATAAAAACATATAAAGGAACCTGCTCTTTGCCCATCATTGTAAGTACAAGAAGAACCCAAAACGTAACAAGTCCACGCCCGGTAAACTTTCCTTCTTTATGCATTTTTTCGTATACATAAAAGGCGGCCAAGAAAAACGGAATCACTGCGGTCACCCCGTGAAATCCGGTCCACGCGGTTAAAAATCCTACCGCAGGGTAGGAAAGGTAAGCTAAACCTAAAAGGGCTGCAGCTATCTTGTTATTAAGTTCAAGTTTGGCAATTAAATAAACAAGTAGGGAGGAAAAAATAACCAAAACCAGCTGTGAAACTACCAAAGTCATTGGGTGCTGGAATACCGCAAAAATCGGCACAAATACCAGTAGTATAGGATCTACGTGGCTCATCGCCCATCTGGGAAGGTTTGTTCCAAAATAATCTGTAAGCCATAGTACTTTTCCGTGCATTGTGTACCAAAGCATCTGAGTCATGTTACCTAAATCAAATTTTCCAAAGTCAAAGTTGTTATAACGAAAAAAGTTAATTCTCAAATTGACCAATAGAATCACGACAGAAAAAAAGAATAC
>CAYMCX010000004.1:0-1440 GCA_964389145.1 uncultured Candidatus Saccharibacteria bacterium | reverse complement strand
GGTATTATTATTGCTCAATTATGGGCTGAAGGTAAAAAAAGAATACTGATAATACGGGAATGTTGGCTTTAAACTTACTTAACATAAATTAATCTACGAACCTGTACTTTATTAATGCCCAAACGGCCGAAAGTCCGTCTCTCCACGTAATCTTCTTGCCCTCGCTAAAACTTCTACCATTATATGCAATAGGAACTTCAATGATTTTCATTTTTGATTTTAGTATCTTTGCTGTAATCTCGGGTTCAAAATTAAATCTATTACAATTGATCTTAATTTTACGAACAAAATCACCGGGTAAAAGTTTGTAGCAAGTCTCCATGTCAGTAAGCATTACCCCATAAAAAATATTTGTGATCAAAGTTAAAAGTTTATTTCCAAAGTAATGTAGAGTAGACATGTGTTCGTAGTTACCGGAAAACCGTGATCCATAAACAACCTGAACTTTTTCTTCTTCCAAGGCCCTTAATAATTTTTTGTAATCCTGAGGGTCGTATTCAAGATCGGCATCCTGCACTATCACGTAATCGCCAGTAGTGTGATGGAAACCATCCCTAAGCGCAGCTCCCTTACCCTCGTTTTTTTCCTTAAAAACAATTTTCAAATCGGTTTGCTCTTTCTGCAGGCGCCTTAAAATATCTGTTGTACCATCCTTTGAAGCATCGTCAACAATAACAATTTCTTTTTCCACATTTTCAACTTCAACGCCTCTCACACGTCCAATGATTTCTTCGATAGTGTTTTTTTCGTTATATGCAGGAATGACTACTGATAGTTTCACTATGACATTCTATACTAAACATAGGTACTTTTCCAAGGTTATAAAAGTTACGATCGCAAGCGTCGCAGTTCTTCCGCAGTTAAAGTTCGCCACTCGCCTTTTTGAAGTTTATCTAAAGTAAGATCTTTTAAACGAACTCTCTTCAAAAACTTAACATTGTATCCAAAATGAGCAAAAATTCTTCTAATCTCTCTTTTCTGACCTTCATGGATTGTTAAATAAAGCTGTGTTTCAGAAGGAGTCGTTTGAACAACCCGTAATTTCGCATTTGAGGTATCTATGTCAGGAGTCTTAATGCCTTTTTCTATTTCAGCTTTTTCTTGTGGTTTTAAGCTCCCATTAATAACAACATAGTATTCTTTTTCCACTTCAAATTTCGGATGTGTAAGCTTGTAGGCTAGATCGCCGTCGTTGGTTAAGATTAGCAAACCTTCTGTGTCACGGTCCAACCTTCCAACCGGGAACAAAGATCTCATACTTTCAGGCAAAAGGTTATATATGGTATCCGGACTATGTGGGTCGTATCTTGTGGTCAAATACCCGTAAGGCTTGTTCATAACAATATAAGCTACAGATTTAACCCCACGCAGCTCCTTGCCATCTACCATTACCGTGTCGCAAGAAGGATCAACAACCTGCCCCAACACTGCTTTGGCGCC
>CAYMCX010000003.1:10305-22627 GCA_964389145.1 uncultured Candidatus Saccharibacteria bacterium | reverse complement strand
AGGCAGAGCTTCTAAATACATTAAAATTTTATCACAGACTAATTGATTATTGTACAATGACCCTATGACTGGATCTATTCTTATATATGGAAACACAATAAAAGACCGGGAAAAGAAGTCGAGGGAGTATATAGAAGGTATTCACGAATCAAATGTGCTGCGTATAGGTCCAATGGAAGGGAAAAAGTCTATCGGAATAGAACAGGTTAGAGAAGCGACTGCGTTTTTGAGCAAAAAACCAACAATTGGCGACAAAAAAGCTATTGTGGTACTAAACGCAGATAAATTTACCATTGACGCCCAAAACGCCTTTCTAAAGACACTAGAGGAACCGCCTTCATACGCTACTATTATATTGTCGGTTAAAACCCAAGAGGCCTTACTTCCTACAATAAATTCCAGGTGTCAAAGGATTTTTGCAGACGCCAAAGAGAGTGGAGTAGGGGAGAGAGTTCAAAAAAATGGTATTAATCTTATAAAGAAGATGTCAGTAGAAGACAAGTTCACGTGGAGTCAGGAAACAGCGAAGGAAGAAAAAGATACTATTATAGATATGCTGGAAGAGTGGGTGAATGAGGAACGGGAAAATCTTGCAGAGCATCCAAAACACGCCAAAAACATTAGGATTATCTGTAAAGTAAAGGAAGACTTGGAAAAAACTAATCTGAATACGCGGCTTGCTCTGGACTATCTAACCCAAAGTCTAGTGTAGTTACCCCGTAACTGCGCTAAAAACCCCCAATTAGCGCCTTGAACATTGGTGACTATTCATGTAAAATCATTTAGCGATGCCCGAAAAGAAGACTGTATCAACTAAATACGACGCCGATCAAATACAGGTATTAGAAGGCCTGGAGCCTGTCAGAAAAAGACCTGGAATGTACATCGGCTCCACAGGACAAGAGGGTCTCCACCATCTGGTGACAGAAATTGTAAATAACTCCATGGACGAAGCAATCGGCGGATTTGCAAACCATATAAAAGTGGTTTTCAACGAAGACGGTTCCGTTTCTGTATACGATAACGGTAGGGGAATCCCATATGAAATCAAAAAAGGCTACGGAGTAAGTGCTTTGGAACTTGCATTCACAAGACTCCACGCCGGAGGAAAATTTGGAGGAGGCGGATATAAAGTATCAAGTGGACTTCACGGTGTTGGTGCTTCTGTTGTTAACGCTCTTTCAACATGGATGAGAGTAGTTGTTAAAAGGGGAGACGAAATCGTTGTTCAAGAGTACCAAAACGGCGGTAAAGTTGTGAGGCCGGTTGAAAAAATAAACAAAAACAAACCCGTTACAAAAATTAAAGGCATCGACTGGAACTTAGACCTAGATTTCTTTGATCAATCAGGTGAAGAATATCAAGATGGTACAGTCGTCCAATTCCAACCGGATAATTCAATCTTTGAAACTACAAATTTTAATATAAAGCATTTTATTACCCAGCTAAAAGAATACGCGTATCTTACGGCAGGGATAAAATTTGAGCTAATCGACCATAGGTCACATCAGAAATATACATACTATTTTGAAGGCGGAATTAAAACTTTCTTAAAAGCACTAAATAGAAATAAGGTGGCATTAAATCCCAATATATTTTTTGTACAAAAAGAAATAGATAACGTAATGGTCGAAGTAGCTCTTCAATATAATGATACTTTTGCGGAAAACGTTCTTACATTTGCAAACCATATTAAAAACCCGGAAGGTGGAACTCACTTAACAGGTTTTAGATCGTCGCTCACAAAAGTCGTAAACGATTACGCCAGAAAAGCGGGGTATCTAAAAGATAAGGACCCAAACCTTGGAGGCGATGATTTGAGAGAAGGGCTAACCGCTATTATCTCGGTTAAACTTGATTCTGAAACCTTACAGTTTGAAGGACAAACTAAAGGTAAGCTTGGAAACTCCAATGTTAGACAGGCAGTGGAAACCGCAACAAGAGAAGGCTTAGAAAGATTTTTTGAAGAAAACCCAAGAGATGCGCAAGCTATTGTCGAGAAAAACATATTAGCGTTAAAAGCCAGAATGGCAGCAAAAGCCGCCAGAGATACGGTTATTAGAAAAACAGCCTTGGATGGTGGGGGAGTATTACCTGGAAAATTAGCCGACTGTTCAAGAAAAAATGCAGACGAAACAGAACTATTTATTGTCGAGGGAGATTCAGCTGCAGGTACAGCCAAGCAAGGAAGAAATAGAAGCTTTCAGGCAATTCTTCCTCTTTTTGGTAAACCTATAAACTCAGAAAGAGCACGACTCGATAAACTTATTGATAACGATAGAATAAAAAGTCTTATCATAGCCATGGGAGCAGGAATAGGTGAGCAATACAACGCGGAAAAGCTAAGATACAGCAAGCTTATTATCATGGCAGATGCTGATATCGACGGAGCTCATATTCAGACTTTGTATCTAACCTTTTTCTACAGACATATGAAAGAAGTTATAGAAGGCGGGCACGTATACCTGGCAGTACCTCCTTTATATAAAGTACTTGTAGGAAAAGAAAAAACATATTTGCTTGACGATACTGAAAGAGAAAATTTTGAGAAAACCGACAAGGGCAAAAAAGCTATGGTTCAGCGATTTAAAGGACTGGGCGAAATGGATGCGAGTGAGCTTTGGGAAACAACTATGAACCCGGAAACCAGGAAGCTAAAGAGAATCGGAATTGCCGATGCCTCAAAAGCTGACGAGGTATTCACAATGTTAATGGGAGAAGAAGTACCGCCAAGAAAAAGATTTATTCAAACGCACGCAAAACTTGCTAATATTGACGTAACATAATCCCTTTAGAAATATTACAACCCCGGTGGTAAAATGCCAATATAGTGAGCAAAAACATATTAAGGAAAAACGATTCAAAACTTAAGAATGATCTGCTTAAAGCTAAACGTGCTCTAACCGTACAACATGCGCTGGGAAAAGCTTTTGCCTCCGGAGTAGGTGTTGAAGACACAATTTATAAAATACTGGAACTTTACTGCACTAAATATAAGTGGAAATCAGGAATCTTTTGGGCTCAAAACACCTTTGCCGGGAAAAAAGAGTACCAATACATCACAGGCTGGCATGATAAAAAGCTCAAAAACTCTTCCTTTATTAAAGCGTCCAAAAAGGTAATTTTCACATCGGGTAACGGCGTACTATCCCATGTCCTAAAAAGTAAAAAACCTGTTTGGATACAAAATCTACAAGCTCTGGAAAATTACGAAAGAAGGGTTTTTGCAAAAGAAGTTAATCTTAAATCCGCCTACATAATCCCAATCACGTATACAAAAGATGTGATGGGAATCTTAGAATTCTCCGGAGATATAAAAACGGAGCCTTTGGATTTTATAGACACCATTAGAAACGGGGTTGTCCAACTCTCACATTATCTAAAAAAGAAGGAAACGGACATACAGCTTGTAAGAATCAAACAAAAATCCGAAACAATTTCCGAACTCGCGCCCGCCATTATTTATACGGCAGATGAGACAGGAAACATCACTTCGCTAAGCCCGGCCGTTGAAAAAATAACCGGCATGAGGCGGGAAGATTTAATCGGAAAACCTCTTTTGAGTTTATTTTGCTCGGACAATGTCAAAGAGGTGGAACAAGCTTTCGAGGAACAAAGAAAGTCATCCGAATATGTAGCTTTTGAAGCTTCTATTATTACAAGTAAAAACCAGGATCTATTTGCAGAAGTTAAAGAAAAGACCCGAAATTTAGGAAAGGGAAGACTCGAACGAATAGGAATTATAAGGGATGTCACCGAGAGGAATCTCCTTGAGAAACAAAAAGATCTATGGATAGGTATTGCTACGCATGAACTAAAAACCCCGATCTCTAGTATCAAAGCCTTTGCTCAAATTTTAACAAAGAAGAAGGACAGCTTAAAAAACGGGGAGAGGGCTCGTTACTTGCATAGAATAGATAAATTAACTGACGAGATGACAAATTTAATTCAGGACCTCCTAGATATTACAAAAATACGTGCAGGCGCTCTAGAATTAATGATTGAAAATGTTGATATTAGCCTTTTAACAAAAGAAGTAATGGAAGACGTCCAGCCCGTATCGGAACATAAGCTAGTTTTTGAGGGAGACGGGAGAGTGTTTATTAACTGTGATAAAAGGCGGATACAACAAGTAATCGTAAATATCGTAAGCAACGCAATAAAGTACTCGCCTCCAAAATCAAAAGTTACACTGTCTGTTAATGAAAAGAAAGATACAGTCTTGATGGCCGTGAAAGATGAGGGTAAGGGAATAGATGAAACCCTCCAGACACGAATTTTTGATCTTTTTTACAGAGGAAACAATAAAAGAACGGGGTCCTCGGGCGGACTTGGCCTTGGATTATTTATCTCCAAGGCAATTGTAACTGCACACGGCGGAAAGATATGGGTAGAAAGTAAAGTAGGGCAGGGGAGTACTTTTTTTGTCGAAATACCTAGGTAAACTTACACACTTCTAACATCGCTATCACTAGGTTCTAATCCTAAAAACCTAATATGAACATATCTCCATAAGAGAGTGAGAGCACATAAGTAAATAAAGAGCGACTGATAAAACATATCCCCAACCAAGGGGATATGTTTTTCCACTTGAAATTTTCTAACAAATCGACTATTATCTATGTAAGTATGAGCAAAACTATACTAGTTATTGAAGACGATAAAAATTTGCAAGATTACTTAAGAGAACTTTTTGTGGAAGAAGGCTTTTCCGTAAAAGGTCTTCACGACGGTACCAAGGCTTTAGAAACTATAGAAAAGATCGAGCCTGATATTGTAATTCTGGATTTAGGACTGCCACTCGTACAAGGGGAATCAGTTTTAATCCAAATCAGAAAAGACCACCCAGGATTACCAATACTGGTGCTAACCGGTAAAAACACTCCTTTAGACAAAATTAATGCATTTGAGATAGGCGCCGATGACTACCTTACAAAGCCCTTCATCTCAGAAGAATTGGTATTAAGAGTCAAAGCAAGGCTCAAAGAAAATACTCCTCAAAATCACTTGATAAAGGTAGAAGATCTGCAAATAGACACCGAAAGCATGGAAGTTAAAAGAGGTACCAGAAAAATCGAACTTACACCTCAAGAATATAAGTTACTGGAACATTTGATGAACAATAAAGGCAAAGTGCTTTCCAGAGAAACCCTTCTTAACAGAATTTGGCCCAATTCATTTGATATAGAAACTAGAGTGGTTGATGTGTATATCAGCTACTTAAGGAAAAAAGTTGATAAGAACGCAAGAAGAAAACTAATCCAATCGGTCAGGGGTTTTGGATATAGTATCAGATAACTCTTTAACTAGATCTTTTAATTTTAGGGCCTCTTCATGAATTTTTTTGGCCCAATCTTTTTCTTTCTCACCAATATCTTTTCTTGTTAAAAATTCGGAAAAACCCATGATTGTAGTAATGGGTGAATTGATTTTATGTATAAGATCACGCATTTTTTCGATATCCACTGTAACACGATAATAACACCTTTCTAATCTTCAGTTAAATGAGGTTACCTATACTTAAATTAATCTTTAAGGGGGTGATCCAAGTGAACATAATTGTATTTTTATTGTTTGGGTCAATAGTTGGTTGGTTGGCATCGGTAATTATGAAGACCAGTTCGCAGCAGGGCCTTTTGGGCGATATTATATTAGGAACTTTGGGGGCCTTAGCAGGGGGATTGGTAATGGACTTTCTTGGGCAACCAGGAGTTAGCGGGTTTAACATTTACAGCATTGTAGTCGCATTGATAGGCTCTATTCTTCTAATCCTGGTTGGAAGGGTGCTTTCAAAAGCTGTTTAGTGGCGAATAGTAAAACAGAATAGTTGTAACTTGAACCCGGTTTTTAAAAAACCGGGTTCTTTGTTGATATATTGAATCTTTTCGGTATAATTTTAGAATAAAGTCTCTTCATGCGAAGAGACTAGGCGTTTTACGACGTTTAAAACTAAATTTTATATACAAAGGAGGTATATGGTAGATATTCAAATAATTGCATTACTTACAGCGCCACTTACATCTATAATAGCCTTGATTTATGGTGTAATACTGGTTCGTAAGATCTTAAAACAAGATGAGGGAAGTGAAAAGCTTCAGGAGATTGCTAAAGCGATTAGAGAAGGGGCCATGGCCTACCTTCAGAAACAGTTTAAACTAGTATTTCCCGTAATGGGAATTTTAGCAGTTCTTATTGCTGTGGGACTTGATGTTAGAACAGCCATTACTTTCTTAATTGGAGCCGCTTTTAGTGCGATTATTGGATATGTTGGTATGTGGGTAGCCGTTCAAGCAAACGTTCGAACAGCCAACAACGCATTAAAGGGACTTAATCCCGCACTTCAAACCGCATTCCAAGCAGGCACTGTAAATGGGATGCTTGTTGTAGGCTTAGGCCTTTTAGGTGTCTCCTTAATATACGTATGGGCATACTTCACTTACATTCCACAGGGAGCAGACGCTGTCGCCAAAAACGCTACTGACGTTTTAGTAGGCTACGGTTTTGGAGCTGCCTTATTGGCATTATTTATGAGAGTAGGCGGAGGAATATTTACCAAAGCAGCTGACGTGGGAGCAGACCTGGTTGGAAAAGTTGAAGCAGGTATACCCGAAGACGATCCAAGAAACGCGGCAGTTATTGCTGACAATGTTGGCGATAACGTTGGAGACTGCGCAGGAATGGCTGCAGACGTATTTGAATCGTACGCTTTAACTATTGTTGCAGCTATGATTTTAGGTGGATCTCTTTTTGGACTAAAAGGTGTTGTATTCCCACTTCTTGCAAGATCCGGAGCAATCTTAACTTCTATCCTTGGAACTTTCTTTGTAAAAGCTAGAAACGACCAGGAAAGTGCGATGAAACCCCTATTCAGAGGATTTATTGTATCTGCCGTATCTGCTGTCCTTATCTTTTTGGGGCTTGGAACATACTTGCTTGGAGAACCTAAAGCAGGCTACGCAGCGGTAGCAGGAATTGTAGCTATGATGGCATTGCTGTATGTAACAAAATACTACACAGGACCCGGAGAAAAACCTGTAGTTGGAATTGCAACAGCCTCCAAGACAGGTGCGGGAACAAATATTATTTCAGGTCTTGCATACGGAATGGAATCTACCTTTGTTTCTGTAGCCATTGTGGCCGCAGCAATTTATGTGGGTTACGCCTTACTTGGCTTTTACGGAATCTCGTTAACGGGCATGGGCATGCTTGCTACAACAGGAATCATCATGGCACTAGATACATTTGGGCCTATCGCAGATAACGCACAGGGAATGGTGGAAATGGCAGGACTGGGAGAAAAAGCAGCGGAAGTAACCGGAGGCTTAGATGCAGTCGGAAACACCACCAAAGCATTAACCAAAGGATTTGCTGTGGGTTCTGCAGCCGTAGCAGCCAGTTCGTTATTTGCTACCTATTTTGAAGCAACGGGACTTACTTCGATAGATATTGCAAATCCAAAGGTGTTTATAGGTGTGCTACTAGGCGGATCACTTCCCTTTTTGTTTAGTTCCAGATTAATAGGATCTGTTGGTAAGGCAGCTTTTGCCGTTGTTGAAGAGGTAAGAAGACAGTTTAGAGAGATACCAGGCATTATGGAAGGAACTGCAAAACCCGAATACTCCAAAGCGGTGGAGATTGTTACTGCAGCAGCCCAGCGTGAACTTATAATCCCGGCAGCTTTAGTAATCGTAATGCCTATTACGGCAGGGATATTAGGAGCGGAGGCGCTTGGGGGATTTTTGGGAGGTACCGTTATTGTTGGTCTTATGCTAGCTCTTTTCATGTGCAACACAGGCGGAGCTTGGGATAACGCTAAAAAATATGTTGAAGACGGAAACTTTGGCGGAAAAGGAAGCGATACACACAAGGCAGCAGTAGTGGGGGACACAGTAGGGGATCCGTTAAAGGATACCGCAGGACCTGCATTAAACCCGATGATGAAGATTGTTCAAATCGTCGCCTTGCTAATTGCTCCTTTGGTTATCCTTTTAATCGGAGCCTAGACTAAGAAATTATAACGACTTGTAGAGAAACGGTGTCTTACAACAGGCACCGTTTTTTATACACCAAAAACACAGATATACGCCTTTACTACAACCAAAAACCTATGGTTTACGTATTCAAAATGTGATATTATTCCTTAGTTATGCCCTCAAATACAGGTATCACTAGTTTAATAAACGGAGAAAAGGAACAACCCCAAAACAATATACTCAACGTAGATATAACCTCAGAAATGGAAAAGTCATACCTGGACTACGCCATGTCAGTTATTGTTTCACGTGCACTTCCTGATGTTAGGGACGGATTAAAACCTGTACAAAGAAGAATTATTTACGCTATGCAGGATCAGGGGATGACGGCTGCATCCAAATTCAATAAATGCGCCTCTGTCGTGGGAGAGGTTATGAAAAAGTACCACCCACACGGTGACAGCTCAATCTACGAAGCTTAGGTTAGAATGGGGCAAGACTTCAGTTTGAGATACCCTCTTATTATGCCTCAAGGAAACTTTGGTTCTGTAGACGGAGATCCTCCGGCAGCAATGCGATATACCGAGTGTAAAATGGGAAAGATCGCAGAAGAACTGTACGGCGATATTGATAAAGAGACTGTAAACCACACCCTCAACGATTTACAAACAATGGAACCTAACTACCTTCCGTCAGCGTTGCCAAATCTTTTATTAAACGGCGCTCAGGGTATTGCTGTTGGCATGGCCACAAACATCCCACCCCATAACATTAACGAAATAATAGATGGGCTAACCTTACTAATTGAAAAAGCCGAGAATATCGGTTCAGCTCCTGCAAAGGGGGACGCGGAACAAATAGCGAAAACCGACTTTTCTTCCAGTGCCTCGGTAGAAGAACTTGTACAACTCATAAAAGGTCCCGATTTTCCGACAGGCGGAACCATTTACGATCAAAAAGAGATAATACAGATGTATGCGACCGGAAAGGGTAAGGTTGTTACTCGGGCTAAAATGAATATGGAAGAGGATAAAAAGGGACGTACTAAGATCATAGTCACCGAAATCCCTTACCAAGTGAACAAATCCACTCTTGTAGCTAAAATTGCAGATTTAGTAAAGAACCACAAGATAGAAGGCATTTCAGATTTAAGAGATGAATCAAATAGAGAAGGTATGAGAATTGTTATCGAAGTTAAAAGAGAAGCAGTACCCAAAAAGGTAGAAAATCAATTATACAAATTTACACCGTTACAAAGCACTTTCAATACAAATATTGTCGCTTTATTAAACAACGAACCCAAACTTATGCCCTTAAAAACACTTTTAGAGGAATTCGTAAAGCACAGACAGGAAGTAGTAGTTAAAAGAACAATTTACTTACTCAGAAGAGCCAGAGAAAGAGAACATATCCTACTAGGCTTGAAAATTGCCTTAGATAATCTTGATGCAGTAATAAAACTTATTAGAAATAGTCCTGACGCGGAGGCAGCCAAAACAGGTTTGGTTAAGAATTTTGAACTTACAGAAATACAAGCTCAAGCGATTTTGGATATGCAATTAAGACGACTGGCTGCCTTGGAAAGAAAGAAGATTGAAGACGAATTAAAGCAAATACAAGCAACTATCAACGGTTATTTAGAAATATTAGTATCACCAAAGAAAATTATAGGCATTGTACAAACAGAAATCTCAGCCTTAAAAGATAAATATGGAGATGAAAGAAGAACCAAGGTTGTAAAAGGCAAGGTCGGAGAATTAACTGAGGAAGATTTGGTTGTCGAAGAAACCTGCATTATTACAATTTCAGAAAATGGCTATATCAAGAGACTTAAAGAAGACACTTACAGAAAACAGGGCAGGGGAGGCAAGGGTGTAAACGGCCAGTCATTAAGAGAAGAGGACGAAGTAACCTCAATAAAGACCTGTTCAACCCACGATTGGGCATTCTTCTTTACAAATACCGGTAAAGTTTACAAGTTAAGAATTTGGGAAATTCCCGAAACATCAAGACAGGCTAAAGGCACAGCTCTTGTTAACTTCTTAAACATTAGCCAACATGAAAAGGTTGAAGCTTTCTTAACAATCAAAGACGAGATACTAGAAGGTTCAAAAGGATACGTAGTATTTGTAACTGAAAAAGGCCAGATAAAGAAAACATCATTGGAAGAGTTTGCCAATATCAGAAGTACAGGAATCCTAGCTATTAGACTTGAAAGTGGAGACTTCTTGATAAGCGTAGGACTTTCCACAGGTATTGACGATATTTTACTTACAACATCCCAAGGTCAATCCATAAGATTTAGCGAAGGAGACGTTCGCGCAATGGGTCGTTCGGCTGCAGGGGTAACAGGTATTAGACTTTCTAAAGGTGGGGACCGGGTTGTAGGAACAATACTTATTCCCAAAGGCACCAAAGATCTTGACCTAATGGTTGTCACCGCGAAGGGATTTGGTAAGAGAACTCCTATATCTGAGTACAAAGTACAAGGTAGAGGGGGATCCGGTATTTTAACCTACAAAGTAACAGAAAAGACAGGTCAGTTAGTGAGCGGCAGAGAGCAAAAGCGCAATCTCGAAAATGATCTTCTTATAGCTACCTCAAGTGGCAAGGTAATAAGACTAGCCGCAAAGCAAATCCCAACACTGGGAAGAGCTACGGTAGGTGTAAGACTAATCAGATTAGACGATAAAGACGTAGTAACATCCGTAGCCACAATAGAAGAAGAACTCGAAGGTATTGAAGAAACAACGGAAGCCTAAACCTCATATAATCTCAAGTTGATATCGTAGTATATTATATAGACATCGATATGTTATTAGATTACGAATTAAACCTCTGGAACAAGAAAACAAAATATATTGCAGGAGTCGACGAAGTAGGTAGAGGGTGTCTTGCAGGACCTTTTGTATCTGCCGCAGTAATTTTAGATATCAAACACTTTAAAGAACTACTTGGGAATGATGTGATAATTAACGACGTCTTGTATCAAAAAATCCCCAAGCCTTACAGACAAATTAAAGATTCTAAAAAAATTTCACCTAAAAAGCGTAAAGAACTGTCTGACTACATAAAAGAACACGCAATTTCGTATTCTGTAGAGGTAATTGAGCCTGCGAATATCGACGAGTGGGGGATCTCAAAGTGTACCCAAATTGCCTTTTTTAACTCTGTTAAACACCTCAAAACTGCTGCAGACCATGTGCTTACGGACGCATTTAAGATAAGTGCGTTTCCTGACACCTATCAAACAAATATTATAGGGGGAGATAACAAAAGTATCACAATTGCAGCTGCTTCTATCGTCGCAAAGGTCTATAGAGACGAATTAATGGTAAAACTACATGGAGAATCAGACGAGTACAAAAAGTATGCTTTTGATAAACATAAGGGATACGGAACACGCGAGCATTTAGAAAATATTTCCAAATTTGGCATCTGCGACCTTCATCGAAGAAGCTTTCACCCCATCTCAATATTAGTGTAAGAATCACTTAACACCTTTTTAGTTTTATGTTAGGATAATCCTCGTGCTTCAAGAATTCCCTTTAGCGCTATCGTTTGACGATGTACTGCTTGTACCGCAGTACTCCGAGGTGAATTCACGAACAGAAGTAGACCTTTCCACAAAGATTTCTCCCAAACTTACATTAAACACCCCTATTATAAGTACAAAAATGGACAGCGTTACAGGCGTGGAAATGGCAATAGCGTTAGGAAAAATGGGCGGGTTGGGGCTGTTACCAAGATTTGATCCTATAAATATCCAAGCTGATAAAGCTGCCAAAGTTAAAGAGAGTGGGGTAGTGGTTGCAGCTGCAATTGGTGTGAAAGAAGGGTATATGGAACGTGCAGAAGCTTTGGTAAAAGCAGGTGTAACTGTTATTGATATCGACGTAGCTCACGGACATATGAAAAAAACTATAGATGTAACTAAGAAAGTGCGTGAAAGATTTGGCGATAACATCACAATTTTTTCTGGAATCGCCGCCACAGAAGAATGCGCAGAGGATTTATATAATGCTGGAGCGGATGCGATATTAGTAGGGATAGGGGGAAGCCCAATTTGTTCAACAAGAATAGTAACAGGATGTGGACTTCCTGTATTTGCCTCGCTTTTGGAAGTTGCTAAAGCCGCCAGAAAACACAAGAAAGCTTTTTTCCCGGATGCAGGTATCAGAAGCTCCGGAGATATTGTAAAAGCTTTGGCAGCTGGTGCTTCAGCTATGGTCTGCGGGTACTTTCTAGCAGGGTTAGACGAATCTCCGGGAGAATTTGTGGAGCTTAACGGCAAGAGATATAAGACATACAACGGCTCTGCCTCAGCTGTAGAAAAGAAAAAGCACGTG
>CAYMCX010000003.1:8492-10295 GCA_964389145.1 uncultured Candidatus Saccharibacteria bacterium | reverse complement strand
GCTGGCGACAAGGGTCATAACTATACGCTTCAAATAGAGGGTATTACGTCATTAGTAGAATACAAAGGACCTGCAAAAGACTACGTAGAGGGAGTGTTGGCAGGTGTACGTTCCGGATTAAGCTACTGCGGCGCAAGAACCGTACCGGAATTATGGGAAAAGGCAAAGTTTGTCCGTATCACCAACTCCGGAATTGTTGAAAATGGCGCACACGATGTTGTAGTAACCAGAAAAGATTGATTCCCCTTAAACTTTTGTTGCTCAGGGGGAATCAAGTTGTCTTGCTCTCTTTGGGCCGCACAAATAACTCTAGCTCTTTCATGTAAACCCAATCTTCGAACACTTGCGCGACCCTGCTGTTTAGAATCGTAACTACCGCGCCTCTAAGCCACCCCTTCTTCTCCACTACTATCATTTGGCGTTCAGCATATCCCAGGGCTACCAACACACCAAGCTCCCGCTCTACCTCATTGTAGGTAAGTGGGCTAACAAGATAGACCCTAGAACTACCAAATCCCTCCGGGGCGTTTCCGAGTGGTTCTGTTCTGTCCTCATCGGCGTCCATCCCAAGCTCCTTTCACTACTATTTGGTTGTATATGGGATTAGCAAAATTTCTGCTGATGTAAGCGTAACATTTAATTTCATGAAAAACCAAGAAATCTACATTAACATATTCATTATTCGTAATAGGGGATTACAAAAGGTTAGTCTTCGTCCACGTCTTTATGGAACTTTTTGTGCGTCTCTCGAAGTTGGGCATTAGTAACATGTGTATATATCTGAGTAGTAGTAACACTAGCATGTCCTAATAATTCCTGAACTGAACGTAAATCAGCGCCCTCTCTGAGTAGTCCTGTTGCAAAAGTATGACGAAGAGTGTGCGGCGTAGCATCTACGGCAATTCCGGCTCTGTCAACGTATTTCTTGACAAGTCGTTGCACACTTCTGGCAGTAAGTCGCAAAGAATCTCCGTCAAAGTCCTGCGGTGCCATGTGTTTCCCACTATATCTCAAAAACAAAGGCAGGAAGGCGTCACTGCGCGTGTTCAAATAGCGACGTATCCACTCCGTAGCTGAAGGGCTTAAATACACTGTACGGGCCTTACGTCCTTTACCTATAACCGTAAATTCGCCGGTTTCCAGGTTAATATCCTCAATATCAAGCTTAACAAGCTCACTAACACGCAACCCTGTACTAAAAAGCATCTCCAATATAGCCCTATCACGGACACCTGACTTCTTATTTAAGTCCTGAACTTCAAACAGTTTCTTCAATTGTGAGTCATCTAACACCTTTGGCACACGATCTTCGTTCTTTCCAAGCAATATCTGATCCGGAGACATGACTTCAAGCTCTTCCTCAACAACTAAATATTTAAGAAAGGCCCGGATGGCAACTAAAAACGTCTTTTGCGTAGAACGTTTTAACTCCTCATTAGATTTAAAACTAATTCGTCGGTTTAAATCCAATCTGTACTTCTTAATTAGCTCATTATCTACATCCGCAGGTGTAATTTTTTCCTTATTTAGGAACGCTCCGCACCAAGCTACAAAATCCATCAAGTAAAAGTGGTACATCTTGATTGTATTCTGCGAGAGGTTCTTTTCTACCTCACAAAACTCAAGGTAGCGGATTATTAGATCAAGTAAATTGGACTGTAACGATACTTTAGTCATTTTAAAAAAGAAAATCGATCCTAGGGCATTCTAGGAGCTCCTAGGGTTTTACGTTGCAACTGCAAGGAAAAACGCCATCGGCAGTATTCAATGTAGCTAAATAATAGCACAAAGGAGAAGGTTTAG
>CAYMCX010000003.1:6355-8482 GCA_964389145.1 uncultured Candidatus Saccharibacteria bacterium | reverse complement strand
TTGCACTAAATGGGTAAAAGGAGCAGGTGAGTAGGCATTGTGTAAAAAGGCTAATAAACCGACATGGCAGGGTGAGGGAAAAGTTCGAAAAATGGGAGGGAAATAAAATAAAAGGGAATTAATAAAAACAAAAGTAACTTACTTATATATAAATAAATTAATTAATAGAAAAAAATCTGCAAAATAAATTTTATTTTAAAAGTGAAATAGAGAAGTGAGAGGAAGGGGTTTTTCGATACACACGAGACGTCGTCTAATGTAGGTTTAACGACGTCAAACGTCGAGTTAAGGCTATAACGCCATCAGGACCCGAGAAAGAGATTTAATAGACATACACCGTGTGAGGGGAGAAAACAAATAAGAATAAATAGAAATTGATTTAAATGGATTTATTTCCCTTTTATTTAATATGTATTACGGAAATTGATGTCGGAAGCCATGCCCCGGCACGTATCCTCCGGTAGTCGCAAAACGTCGGATGCGGGGTTTTTAACGCTTAAAACTTATCCACATCCCTCTTTCAGAGAATATGACAACCCTACAAAAGCAAAAGTATGACAACCCTACTGTAAGAAATCATCAAAAGTTTTGTTAGAAAACGATGTTAGCTTGATAAATCAATGTAAAAGTAAAATCCTATGACAATTCTACAATAAATGACTATGACAAACGTACCCTATAGTTTTTAGCACTAATTACTATAGGGTGATATCGCCTAAGGTCAAACCCCCACCCCACTCCCCTTTCTCGCTGTCACCACAAGGAAAAATTAGTTTTTGAATATAAACATGAGGGCGAAAAATACAAAAGTAATGAGCAAATACTCTGTTATCAACCTTTTTGTTATATGATTTTTAATATAGCCGTACACGTAGTTTAGACAAAACATCAAAACAGATGACACAAACAATGCTCTTAGGAAAGATTCGGTAGGCACAAATGAAACACTCATTGAAGCTGCAAATACTATGAAGGAAGAAAACAATCCCCAAAATAGTGCTTCCGCTCCCCTAACCTTTTTTGCCTCGGGATCAAATTCCAACATCCAAAATGTATAAAGTGTAAATAAAAATGCTGAAATAGAAATTATTACAGAAGAAACAAACGGAAGTGATGGGAGTTTAAATAATCCGGCAAAAAACGGAATCGTAACTACAACAAAAAGAATTTGACTCCAAGTTACAGCGACACGAAATAAGGGAATCGGCTCTTCTTTTTCCTCTACAACCAAAAACACGTTATTAACCAGAGACACTATATAGAAACCCGCTCCTAAGGCTAAAATGAATGCAATCTTCACCGGCAACCCCAGATTTGGAAAATAATTTAAGGAGAGAAGAGTTCCTATAATCAAATGCATGGGCATTAAGTTGTTAATAATAATGTGCTGGGGTCTAATGTTTGGATATTGTGAAACAAATGTTCCGGTAAAAGTTAGAATAACCGCTGCAATTGCAAAATTTATGTTCCCAGTGGCTGAAAAAAGAAACACAAGCACGGTGATAATCAGGGCATGAATAAAGTATTTAAGTTTTTTGTCCAGTTTCATAGTTAGTTCAATTTAAGCAAAGACCGGTGCAAATTCCTTGAGCAAATAGCACAAAGCGATAGCAACCGCGTCGTTTGCATCGTCAGATTTAACTATACCATCTAGCTTTAGTAATTTCTTAACTGACTCCTGCACCTGCTTCTTGTCTGAACGCCCGTAGCCGGTCAAGGCGAGCTTTGCTTCGAGTGCGGTGTATTCGTAGACGTTTAAATTCTTATTTGCGGCAACCAAAAGAGATATTCCCCTGGATTGACCTACAGTGATGGCGGTTTTTACGTTTGTGTTGAAAAATAGTCGCTCTACAACCATTGTGTCTGGGTTATGCTCCTTCACAATTGAGGTTAACTCCCTGTAGAGCATCTTTAACCTTTTATGCATGTCGACACCGGCGGGTGTAATAATGACGTCAGATTTGATTAAAAAGGGTTTACTGCCATTTTTTAAAGCCTCATCCTGAAATTTTAATACGGCATAACCTGTTCGAGCTGTACCGGGATCAATACCAATAATAATCATAAAGTCCTCTCAATTTACACTAAATTTGTACAAATAAACAGAAGCTTGTTAGCTTAGGATTG
>CAYMCX010000003.1:2183-6345 GCA_964389145.1 uncultured Candidatus Saccharibacteria bacterium | reverse complement strand
CTGTTCATCAAGATCGTCAAATAAATCTTCGAGCTTTTCAGCCTCGTTAGGATCGCTTATATCAACTTTAAAAAGTGGGTTAGCGGGATCTGCACCAAAAATGTAAGTTGTACTACCAGCCCCACCCAAAGAGCCACCATATCTGGAAAAAATGTTCCTAATGTCAGAAACAGTACGATTTTTATTATCAGTTATAGCTTTAACTAAGAATGCCACACCTGAGGTTCCGTAACCCTCGTAAACCACATCCTCAAATTGCTGCCCGGAAGAAGAAATTCCCAGTCCCTTATTTATCGCTCTCTCAATATTATCCTTGGGCATGTTAGATTCTTTTGCTTTCTCAATTGCAAGCCTTAGGGAAGCATTGGCGTTTGGGTCTCCCCCACCCTCTCTGGCGGCCAAAGTTAAAGCACGCGTGACTTTAGTAAAGATCTTACTTCTTTTTGCGTCTTTAACAGCTTTATCTCTTTTTGTGGTTGCCCAGTGAGAATGTCCGCTCATCGCGTAAATAATACCAGATTGGAACAAAAATTTGAATGCCTGTAGATATACTGAGGTTGAATTCTCACTATATACGCCCACAATGTAAGATTTCTATTATCTTCCTGTAATAAATAGTTTAACCTGTCTGAAATAGTTGTTGACAATTACCCCCAGTTTGATATGTTTCTACTCATGCAAGACAGTCCGTCTGTCCTTACAAAAAAGGCAATAGAAGCGTCACTAAAAGGAAAATGGCGAGAAGCAATAGAGCTTAATCAGGCTATTTTAGAAAAAACTCCTAAAGATTTAGATGCAAAAAACAGACTAGGTAGAGCGTACCTACAGACAAAAGATTTCACGAGGGCAAAGAAAGCCTTTAAGGAAGTCTTATCTATCGACCCTATAAACGCTGTAGCCATTAGAAACCTTAAACTGGCCAATGAATGCAAAGTTGAACATAACGGAAAAGGCCAAGTAGATCCTAAAACACTAATCAAAGAACCTGGAATAACCACAGAAGTCTCTCTAGAACTAACTGCAAAAAGAATAAGTGCCGACAGCTTTTGCCCGGCAGAATCTCTTGAAATTAGAGTATTTAAAAATAAGGCTGACTTCTATAAAAAAGATTCACATGGCAATGATCTACTAATCGCTACTCTCACAAGTGATCTAATAAACAAATTTAAGATTATTAAAGATAGAGAAGAAGAACTTACAGCGTACTACATAAGTGGAGAAGGTAAGAGAATAAATCTGTTGATCAGATCTTCAATTCCAGTATTCAAAGGTGAGAGACAGGAAGTTAAACCTTACATAAAACCCGGATCTCTTGACGAACCGGAAATGGAAATTCCCTCAGATTTTGAAGAGTAGACCCTTTTACATTCCCAATCTTATCTCAAATCGTCATCACCCAATGTGAAAGTTCCACTAGCACCGATTTGTTCCACAAATTCTTTATGAGTTTTATCTGAAGCGGCATCGTCAGCTTTAGCAGGTGCTTTATACTCCCTGATGGGTTTCCCTGCTGCACTTCTTGTAGTTCTCTTTGCCTTACCTGATGGCTTAGAGTAAGAAGATGAGCTACTTTTATGTTCAGAATTCCCTGAAACAACAGGAGCTGCAGGAGCAGGCCTTGGAGTTTCGGTAGGTGCCGTAGTGACAGAAGTAACTTTTGTTACGTTCTCGGGCACTTTATCCAAAGCTGCAAAAGGAGCGTTTGGATTATCCTCAGGAATAATTACAGTAATTTTATCGTTTACATTTAAGTTATGGAAAGTTGCTGCAGCATCACTTAGTCTGTAGGAGCCTGTTTCTGCAAGCGCGTACCACTTTCCCTCTTTCTTGTTCACCACAGCCTCTACTTTCTTTCTGGGAACTTTAGTTATCTGTTTGAATAATTGCTTGCCGTCCTCTTCTATAAGTTTTAGGGAGTCTCCGTAAGCTAAGCGGGATTTGGCGGCGTAATTTCCAGGTACTTCGTACTTCTCACCTGTCTCTGAAATTAGATGAAAACCATCAAAGATACCAATGACTCCTGGAACTTCCTTATAATCCTTTTTCACAACCTGCTCCAAGTCAAATAAGGCCTTTTTCGCCTCTCTTACATCGTTCTCTAAATCATCTAGAGATTTTCTTAGTTTTCTTATTAATTCATTATTGTCTGACATAGTAACTCCTTTAAAAATAAAAACTTTAGCAATAAAAACTTACTTGTCTTGGATCGCTGTAGGAGTTGCCTCCGTAGCATTGGTATTATTAATAGTACCATGAACTGATGCTGCCTTGTCTTTGTTCTCAAGAGCTATAGCAATGCCCTTATCAAATGGGGTTTCGACCCACCTATTTATCTTGGCTTCAACTGATTCCCTATCCGTTCCGTACGTTTCGCGACTAAGAGCAATAACTCTATCTTTGTTTGTTGTTTTGGTTACTAACCCCTCATCAGGCACCCACGGAAGCAAAATTCTGGCGGAAAAAGGAAGAGAGGTCATTCCATTCATCATTAGTTTCATGTAAATCTGGAATCTTTCTAGAGAAATTATGTCCTCCTGATCAAAATACGGCGCGAATTCCTGCTCTAACATCTTTGCGTCCATTGAGCCTAACGCGTACGTAGCAATGGTTCCAACGTTACCAAATACTGCTTTTAGAAGCTCTTCCGGAAGTTGGAAAGTGTACTGGTGTGTAAGGTACAAGCCTAAGCCGTACTTTCTTGATTCGGATAAAATACTTTCGAAACTACCTGTGGCAAAGTTTTGGAATTCATCTACGTATAAGTAAAACGGCCTACGTTCCTGTGAAGGAATTTTTGCTCTTTGTAGGGCCATAAACTGAATTCTTGAGACCATAAGGGCGCCAAGTAAGTTTGCGTTATCTTCTCCAATTTTACCTTTTGAAAGGTTCATAAGTAAGATTTTTCCACTATTCATGGCATCCCAGATATCAATGGTTGACTTCTTTTGGCCGAGAATGTTTCTTATTGTGGTGGAGGCTAAAAATCTGTTCACTTTGTTCTGAATAGGAGCTACTGCTTCTGTCACAAGCTTCTGGTTTCCCTTCATGTTCTTAAACTCACCTTCCCAAAACTTTACAGTAACAGGATCTTTTACAAAATGTAGGATGTACTTACGGTAGTTGTCGTCCTCAAGTAACCTCGTAATACCTAGCATCGTGGTTCCTGGTACCTCGAGTAGGGTCAAAATACAGTAGTTTAAAAGATACTCCAAACGAGGACCCCATGAGTAATCAAAGTGATGTTTAATGGCTGCAACCAATGCCGACGCCATAAGGTTTTTTTGGGAAGGATCACTCATTTCCAAGAGATTTAACCCGATAGGACGCTCAATATCTGACGGATCAAAGTAAATAACGTCTTTTATTCTATCATCGGGAATGTATTCTAAAACTCGCTCAATGGTCTCGCCGTGTGGATCAAGAACTCCTACACCAAAACCATTTTTAATATCCTGACTGATCATACTTTCAAAAAGTGTAGATTTACCCGTACCTGACTTCCCTATCAAATACATGTGTCTTAAGCGGTCATCGTTATTTTGTAACCCAACTCTAATTTTCTGATTTCTATAGATAGTTTCCCCGATGTAGCAACAATCTTTGGTTGGTAAACCAACAGGTGGTTCTGATTTCTTGGAATAAACCCAAGAGATATTCGGAGTTTCTACAGATCCTGAAGGCAAGTGGTAAATAGAAGCAAGTTCTTCAATGTTTAATATAAAGGATTTACTGGGGTCAAAAACTCTTCTTCTGTAGTTATCCAAAGCTTTGGCTTTATCCCCCTCACGGTTTGCTACAAAAGTATTTAAACTAGTGGTAGAAAATTGCTTAAGTGACGCAGTTAATGCTCTTAAATTACTCTCAACTCTATTGGAGTCTTCCGCGAGTGAGATAATCCTAATTTCTACCTCGTAGCCCATTTTAGATAATTTGTTTTCAATAGCCTTTATTTCCAATTCCTGTGTTGAGGTAAGTCTTGGTGTAATAGGAGTTTTTGGCGGTAGCGCGGGTCTAGTTTCCGGAGCATTCGCAAAAAATCCGGGTTGTCTCAAGAGGAATTAGGATTTAAAGCAGGCTTGCATAGAACTTATATCGGATCGATTGAGAGAGCGGAGCAAAACATTTCGGTCGACAACATACACAAGCTGGCAAAAGCATTGAA
>CAYMCX010000003.1:0-2173 GCA_964389145.1 uncultured Candidatus Saccharibacteria bacterium | reverse complement strand
TCATACCTAACGCTTCTGTAACAACCATCTTTCCTAAACCTTTTACAAACGAGTCCTTGCCCGCAGCAGTACCGTTTCTTACCATTGTCATGTAGTCGTACCCATTTTTTTGCCAACCATCTGCAATAGGCTTCATTAGTACTTGAAACCAAACCTTCTCATCACGTTCTACATTTAGTAACGAGGATGTGATTGCAGATAAAGGATCTATTTCAAAATCACGAAACACCTTTATAGGGAAAAAGTAATCGCGGGATAATGTAAGCGAGGAAACTTCGTAAACACCTTTATCAAAGGTCTCTTTAGTGTAATCTTCTACAACTTTAATGGAGCATGAGGGGTTTTGAGCGTAAATCTGACTCTCTACAAACTTTAGGACGTTCTGAGGCACTGCAACGTAGAACTTGATACCGTTTTTTCCGTCCGCACGCATTTCAAAGGAAAAATGCTCCTGCACATGTGCGTCTTCACGCAACAAACCGTGTAAGGAAGCAAACATGTTTTCTGCCGCTAAAGATGACTTTTGCTGAGTATCATCAATATCGGTAATATTCTTTGGAACTTGAATTTCTAAAATCTCCAAAGTAGAGTCCCCTATGCTACTAATAGCCACCACAGAACGGCTTTTTAGGCGCAAAAAAATAATAAATATGAAGATCCCCATTATGAGTATTGGTAGTAGTACGTAATAAAACATGAATAAAACAAAACAACCCCGGCCCTAATTTGGGACCGGGGTGAAGAAAGGAGAGAGACAATTAAAAGTATGGTATTACAATATATCTTCGCTGTCAAGTCCAAAAAGAAGCACAATGTCGGATCTGGAGATTTCGCTCTCTAAAAGGTCTATTTCCCCTTTGGTTACAACGTTTGTGACTCCGAAGGAATGAACAATTTTTTTAACCGTTTCCGACCCTTTATCGTCTACTATAAGCATACTTTTCTCATAAATTTTGTCGGCATTTCCCACTGAAACAACCCTTCCACCCATATTTTCGATATACCTGGAAGCTACACTCGCAAGTCCCGGAAGCTTAGCACCATTTAAAATAGCGATACTCTTTCTTTCTGAAGCTACAAAAGAATCAAAGGTAAGATCCCTAATCTCACTGTCAAGAAATTCGTAATTTGCGTTTGCCATACTTGCAGAATCTACGGTTTTCTCAATAAGTCTGTCGGAAGGCAAAGAATTGATAAATTTAACAAGTCCATAGAATTCGGAAAGAGTGAGATCAGTCTTAGCTGGCCCCAGCTTTAAACCAAGATTTCCGGTAGAAAACAACTCATTCATGTTACTTTCCAAAGTGGAATCAAGCAGAAGATATCTATCAACCTTGTACCCAAACATTTTGCTCATACTTTCCCCCATCAAACCCATACCCCCAAGAATCTCGTTTTCAGAATTTAAAGAGCCAAGTGCAAATACATTAAAAAGAGGCTCCTCACCAAATTTTCCGGGAATATCCATAGTTATGTTAGGATCCACCTTATACCTGATCAACTTGTTGTTCTTTTTATCGAAAAAAACCATGGACAACTCCTTAATTATCACAGGATCATCTGAAATATCATCCGCAAGGACATATAAAACGGTGAATATATCTTGTTCTGAGATATTATAGTAATTTGGAGAGTCTGCAGAGGCAAAATTCTTGTTTAAATTTCTGTATATCCCCAATCCCAAGATGAATAGAAATGAAATGCCAACAACGAGTACAAAAACAGCTACTTGGGTAAGTTTCTTTAGATTGCGTGATCTTTTTTTAACTCTCCTGTGGGACACGGAGCTTGATCTAGTGGATTTTGAACGTAGTCTTGTTGAGGAACGGGCAGACCTCTTTCTCATAGTTAAACTATATCACAAACTCTTGGGGCAGCGGAGCTTCAAAAGTAACCTTTTCCTGAGTGACGGGATGCTTAAATGTAAGTTTGTCAGCATGCAACATCAGTCGTGGAAATTTTATTTGCCAATTTTCGTATTGAGAACGCGTTGAGTACAAAATATCTCCCGCTATCGGAAAACCCATGGCGGCTAAATGAACACGGATTTGATGTGTTCGGCCTGTTTTTGGATATACTTTTAATAATGTGAGGGTTGCTTCCTCTATATATCTATACTCAACCCGCTTAAAAGAAGTAAAAGCCTCCTTACCGTCTAATACAATTGCATATT
>CAYMCX010000002.1:21071-27812 GCA_964389145.1 uncultured Candidatus Saccharibacteria bacterium | reverse complement strand
TAGAAATATGCTAAAACAAACCTATTATACACAAAAAGATTGAAACAGAAAGAAAAACTACACCAAAGAAGAACAAGTTGTCTGTGTCATGTTCACTTAAGTGTAGTTCCGGCATTAAAAAGATGCCTAGTCCCCTCCGCTTTCTCAATCATCCTGTTTTTGCGAGTCTTTCACACAGAGTTGGGCTCACTTTACACTTTGGCGTTTAGGGCGCCTGGTTTCAGAAAGGAGAAAAATCTGGAGGCAACTATCGATATAGTATTAAGTGTTAACTACACTGTCAAGCGTACAGCATTCACTCTAAAGCTCCGGTAGCACTTCGCTTAGCGTCACAACAAAAGGGTTGGATTGGTAAACCCACCTTTTATTCTTTTTTAGGTCAATAAAATGAACCTTAAAGCTGTATTCGCAGTCTTCCGCTGTAGAACATGGCGGTGTGGTTTGATCCTTTTTATCAATTGTTCTAGAAATTTCTGAAATGACAAAAGTGTCGTTGTCCAAAAAGTACGCCCGGTCAAAGTAACAATTTGCTCTTACGGAACAGTCCAAAATACGAGCATCGATAATTTTGTCTTCCTTTTGACCGTAGAACCGTACTTCGTTAGCTTTATAGTCGCCACGGACCTCGTTTCTATAATCTATAAATTCCAAATTACTGGGAGCAAACACCGTTTTTTTCTGGTTTTTGGCCGCATCTATTGTAGCGTTAAGTTCCGCTACTCTACCTTCTTCATCCAGAGAATAGATTTTTATCCATTTTGTGTTATAGATTTCGTTTTCTTCTAGTAATTTAAACTCGTCCGCTTCTATCTCAAAATCCTTATTTTTCAAATTTGTGATCCATTTTTGAAATCCCTTGCTTAGCTCAACTTTTTCGGGAAGCTTTGAACGGTCTACCGCACGTTGTTTGGCTATGTTTATGTAAACCGTTGTTCCTACTAGAAGTAAAATAGAAATTGAAATGACTAATGGTACGTATTTTTTCATGATGGTTTAATTTTAGCATTTTTGATTGTTGTGTTGTTTGGCGATTACTCTATATAATTGGGATATGCCTAAAGATGAATTCCCACCTTCCGGTGAAGCAGTACTTTTACCCGAAAATACTTCGATAGACGCCGTCTTTTCCAGAAGACCAACAGAAGAAAAAAGATTAGATTCAGCTGGTGCTGAGAAAATTGTAACTGACGATTTATATAAATTAGGTGGCATCGGTCTTGGTCTAGCGGAGGCAAAAAACGCTGAATATTTTTCGGGCTTGTCTACGCTTTATGGAGACAACGAGCCAAACATTGCAGACTTTGAAAGAAACCTAATTAATTTTCTGGACTCAGAGACCTTCGAAGTACGACTGTTACCTATAAAGGATAATATGCCACTTATGGAAGATCCCCCACAATTTAGAATACTGGTTTCCAGTGAGAACTTATCTTTTGCCGGAGCGGTTCCGATAGGTGATGTGGCGAGAATTTTTACTATGGAATTTGGGGATGGGTTTGAAATAACTCAGGAAAGTTTTGATGAGGTTGCAAAAGCAGCTTATCAACAGGTTGTTAAACAGGAAAATCTTAACGAATCCGCGGCGAATTACCTTAATTTTTACAGAACAATCGACGGTTTGTGGAAAAAAGCGGCGGGTGCATACAACCCAAACAAAAGTCCCAACCCTTTAGATTTTATGGATTCTATTATGCAAAAATATGTTGTTGCCGGAAAAAAGATTCAGGGTGCTGAGGATGGTTTCCTATCGACTTTTGTTTTTAGTAATGATTCTTTACCGGAGTTATTAGACGATATTACTGTTTCCCTTGATGCAAGTGCCCCTCGAATAGGAGGTCCCGGTGAAGAGTATTTTGTAGCTAGGAAGGTTGTTGGGGCAATAGTTGACTCAATGGAAAGTGCTCTTGCGGAAGCTCCTGCAAATAGATTAGATGAAACAAAAAAAGTGGAAGTTTCAAATGCTAACGACCAGTTAATGTGGTTATGTGAAAACTCTCGTATGAATCTACCGTTACTTCGCAGCATTATGTTCCCTTTAGCCAAAAGTATAGCTTCGCAGGGTAAAGAATACGCCGATTGGGTTCGTGAGGCAGCGATGCACACTTCGCTTGGCGGCGAGGGTGTTATTGAAGTGTGGGAAGAGTGGGGTTTAAAGTTTGGTAAGCCGGATCATAAACGTATGGCAGATGAAGTCTCCCCTTTTAGTGAGTAGCCTTAATTATATTAATGGAATAAATTAGCGCCCGTCTTATTTTTTGATAAAACGGGCGCTAAAGTTTAGTTGATTCTATTTGATTTTCTACGGTATCAGCATCACGGCGGGTGCAAATACTAAGAGGGTGCACCCTGAGACGACGCACGCTGTTACCCCAACCCCAACCAGAACGATCACGCCTAATATAACTAGCGCGTGGATCTCCTCCGTGGTGAGGTGTTGAAATTCGGCGGGAACAGACAGGCTCAGTTGCTCACTGGCCACGACTGTATAGTTAGCCGCTGGTATTTCCGCTGTCCCCGCGTTTGCAGCAGCCACAAGCGAGAACTGATGGGCGCTGTTGTCACGGTACAAGCGGTCGGCTAGCTGCTTTGCACGTTCTGCCATGTTTGAGTCATTTCTGACGCTATCGAAAGCGCGTTTCATGCAGTCAAACAGCACTCGTAAGGCTGCCGGTTGGTTAACCATCCTATCAGCCTTAGGCAGTAGTGTCGAAATACGCTCTGCCCGTACTGTGAAGGATGTTAACAGTGAAGCGCTACCGAAGATGTAGACAATTATCTGCCCGGCAACGGTGACCTTCGCAGCCCCATGATTGCCGTTGAAGGCCAAAAGCTCTGGTCCGCTTTCCATGAGTTTTACAACGCCCTGGTACAAAAGCGGAATCGCTGCGGCGCGTCGAAGCAACTGATGCCCGACATAGGCCAGACATGCATCGTTAGCTGACAAACCCGCTGGTACGAGATTGTTGATAGTAACGTTTCGGGCAGCGACAGCAGCAAAGGCCAGCGCTATCCCGTCATCCGTTATTGCCTCCCCCACGCAATTTTCCGGAAGTGGTACTACAGTCACCTCGGTTTCAGGAGTCAGCCCCCAATCGCTGAGTGCCTGCATATCAACAGGAACTGGTGTTCCCACAGGTACTTCTACAGGCGGTTCTGGTACGGGTGCTACCTCCGGTGTCTCATCCTGCAAGGGATTTGCCACAGTTTGAACTTCAGCCTGTGGGGGCTGTTGCGTCGCGGGTTCTGGCGCTTGCGCAGGCTGATCTTGCGGGACATTCTGAGTTGTGCCTGTCGCACCGCAACCAACCAAACTCAAGGCCACGAGTACAATAACGATATTCTTCAGCAACGACCAAACTCCATTCATAACATTCTCCTTATTTAGATTTGAATAGGGTGGGTTTGAATCAACGAAACATTTGTATGAGGGTAATTATAGCGTCATTGTGCGAAATAGTCAAATACTATAGGTTTGTCTATTCATACACGTACACCGGCATACCTACCCATGACCACGTAAAAAGTTCTTCAGCATCTTCGGAGGATAGCTGAATACATCCACCTGTTGCAGGACTCCCCATTGTATTGGGGTCCCTTGAGTATATATTTCCATTTCCGTCCATGTGATAAGGAATTGCGTGAAATCCAAATCTATATCCTCCCATTATTAACCCTATAGGTAGATAATGTGGCATATACCATCCGCCTGTGTATGAAATAGCCATTCTATCCTTCCCTTGAATACTGTAGTTACCTGGGGGTGTTTCCCATGTTAGCCCTGTAGAAATTACATAAGTTTTGACCAACTTTCCTTTTTCAAACCTATACAGCCTTTGCTGAGACTTTATTACTTCTAAATAAACATCATGAAGTTCCCCATTAGACCTAGGTTTACCTTCCAGCGGTAGTATCACCGCATTATTCACCTGGTACTCCGCTGCTCTAAATAGAATTGCTCTTCGTATGGCATCCACAGCTTCCTTGTGAACCACTACAACGTCTTCTGACGCATGTTTTGCGCCTAATTCATCAATGTATGCAGACACTGGGTCGTAGTTTATAAAGCCCGTGTAGCCGTCTAAAGCTTTTGTAATGGATATAAAACTCGACATTTTATCTTGCGGAATATAGATTGGATTTCTACCGTATTTAATTAGCAGCGGCAGGGAAATTTTTTCCTTAAGCTGTTCCATCTGTTTTGCCTGTTCGTCGTAGTCGTCTAGGGTTTCGATATCAAGTTTCACTTTAATCTGGGGGTTGTTTACTAGATTTATAAGGTTCTCTTTGGAAACTAGGAATGATTTATCGATGCTAACCCGTGCATGTTCGCTTGGAGTCCTGAACGTGAATTTTTCCATTGATATGATCGTGTTCTTGGCCAGGAATTCGTATTCTTTTTCCAGTTCTGCCAAATAGGTGTTTAATTTTCGCGAATCTACCTTAACATCATCTTCTGACTTGTTGTATGTTATTCCCATCTCGTCAAAGGTGATAGATCTGCTTGAGTCTTCAAGATTTAAATAGAGGGGCCGTTTAAAAGATTCTTCTAACTGCTCTCTTCTTACTCTATCTTTAATTTTATTAGGAAAGTAAATAAGCGTGAAGTACGTACCTATTGAGGATACAAGCAATAATAGTATGGGCAGAACTAATTTCGACTTCACATAATAATTTTATCACTCAATTACGAATGGATCTAATATCCCGATGGGAAGGTTATATCCTTCAGGTTGTTTTAAGGTATTAGCATTAATATACTCGAACTCTCTGTAAGGCCCTACCCAAGGGTCGTGCACTATCAGAGATCTGGCGTTTTCACCATCAAATCCTTTCATACCTACTACAACAACAGCATGTCCTGTTATCCCATCATAGTTTTGAATATTTAAGACTACAGGTTTTTCGGCTTTAAGTTGCTCAAAGATGGCTTTTGGAGAATTTTTAAACTGTACGCCTGCGAGTTCAAACTCTTTAGGACCTTTATCTAGTCTATAAAACATCCTTCCTCTAACGTAAACTTCTGTAGGTAATTTTTCTATAACTTCGTACAGAGAAACGTCCATCCCCATGTAGTTAAATATCATTGTTAAAGCAGCCGGTCCGCATGCGGTTGTTCTAATTTCAGCTTTTTTATCTTCAGGAAGATCGTCTATTTGGTGAACAAAGGGAACAGACAAAACCACGTTTTCAGTGGTGTTTTCAAGGAAATTATTAGCCGGCTCGGCTGCCAAGGCACTATTGTTACTTAGGCTTGTTATTGCAAGGAATAACAGCCCTACGGTTGTGTTCATATAGGTTGTTTTGAGCAGGGGCTTATTATACTATAGGTTCAATGGATGAGCAAATCAGGGTTTACAGGGGTTTTTGGGTTTTTCTAATTACTATTGAAATCACCAAAGAGGTCAAAAATATTACAGAGCCATAGAAACACGGTGTTAGAAAGACGTTATTCGTTGGAATGCCTGAACAGGATAGCTGCTCTCCACTTATTGATGCGTAGAACTTAAAAATTTCATAGGTGAAATTACTCCAAGCAAAAATTGTACTTCCAATAAGTAGAATTACAAGTTTGTTTTGTGATTTAGGGTTTTTAAGTAGCTTTAGAGACCAAATGAAGGCTATTAAGAAAGCAAAAGCTCCGTAGAAACACGGGGTTGTAACGGGGTTTGGGATGATACAGTTAGAAATCCTAGTTACATTTCCGTAAATATTATAGAAACGGGCAAAATCGGTATAAACAGTGAACCAGGCAAAGATAGTGCCTATAAGAAGAGTAAATGTCTGTAGTAGGTAGATTTTACTAACCTTCATATAAATATTGTATCAGGAATTCTGCTATTTAACGTGATGCTGTGTGAGGCACTCAATATAACCTCTGTCTATGTTTAGAATATGGCCGGAAAGCCAGCTTTGAGAAAATTCGGCTACTTCCTTAGCGAGCGTTGGTAGGTCTGTTTCAGGTTTAACAACATCTCGTAGATATCCTTTAACTCTTTCTCTGTAGCTATCGTGAGCAACTAAGTGGTCTTCTTGGCCTGAGCACATGCTGCTTTTTGTACAGTGTTCTTCGTAGGTTAAGTGGTTTAGAGCGTAATTTCCAAACTCAACTATTAACAAAATAAGCTTTCTTTTAAGATCTGCATTAATAGGATCGTCTACAATAAGAAGAATGTCGTTTGTAAGTTGGAAGAATCTTTTGTGTTGCGCGTCTAGTGAGGGTACTTTCACACTATATTTGTCATCCCACACAAATTGTTTGGGCATTGTTATATTTTGGGGTAAGTATTAAATAAGTCAAGATATTCTTAACATTTTTCTAACATTATAGTAGAAGTAATTCTCGAATGCTTTCACAACTGTCTTTGCCGTTATTTATGTATGGATTAAACTCAAAAACCTGCCATCCGTACCTATCAGCCGCCTCGCAGTTACTGTGCGAGTCGTCAATTAAAAAGACGTCTTCTCCTGACTGCCCTGTGCGTTCCTCTACAATTTTGAACATTTTTTCATCAGGCTTGCGTACTTTTTCTTGCGAAGAGTCTATTATCATTTCAAAATGACTAAAATCAGGTATGTTCTTAATCTGGTTTTCAACAACACCAAGCCAATTGTTTGTACATGCAACAACCCGGTAGTGACCTTTAAGACTTTTTAAAAGATCCCAGCCTGATTCAATAAGTGGTTGTCCCTCAATCCAGGCTTCGGCTAGCTCGTGGGAGCTTCTCTCAAATTTATGGTCAC
>CAYMCX010000002.1:20727-21061 GCA_964389145.1 uncultured Candidatus Saccharibacteria bacterium | reverse complement strand
AAAATCCTCTTCGCTTATTTTTCCTAGCTCAAGATCCTCTAAATATATTTGTAAGGTATTAAGAATTTCTTCAGGTGTGGTGTTTAACAAGCGTGAGGTAGCTACTAAACCCCCTTTCCAACCAAGTAAGACGCCGCCTATATCAAATACTACAACTTTAGGTTTTCTTTCCAGCATGTACAAATATTAACACAGTGACTTGGCGCCCGGTTGAAACTTTTTTTGAAAAATGAAAGAAAATCACTCCCCCACCTGTATTACATGTATACAAAGTTAAATTAGGGAGGTGATACTTAGTGAATACAAAAATAGCAATATTAAGTACAACAGCACT
>CAYMCX010000002.1:0-20717 GCA_964389145.1 uncultured Candidatus Saccharibacteria bacterium | reverse complement strand
TATAGAGGCGATCCGGCAGTAAAAGGACCAAATTATTCCGAGGAAAGACACGAGGCCATGATCAAAATCTTCGAAAACAACGACTACGCTGCATGGAAGGAATTAGTGCAGGACAGAGGTAGAGTTACGCAAGTTATAAACGAGGAAAACTTCGCTCGTTTTGCAGAAGCTCACAGGCTTATGTTAGAAGGAAAGAATGACGAAGCGTTAAAGATAAGAGAAGAACTTGGCTTAGGCCTTAGAAATGGATCAGGTCAGGGAATGGGTAGGGGTTACGGTAGAAGCTTAAATCGTTAAAGTTAGGAAGTTACAACGCGCCTCGTGTAATAATACCGGGGCGCGTTGTAAAATTATGGGAATATTATGGATGACAGCAAAAATAAAACTGATGAAGAGATCGTAGAACTTGTTAGTAGTGGTAACAAGGAGTTGTATGCTGAGATCATCCACAGATATCAGTCAAAACTTATGAGATACGCGCAATATTTAGTAGATGATTACGCTAAAGCAAGTGACGCGGTTCAGGAAAGTTTTATCAAGGCTTACATTAACTTAAACGGATTTAATACGAAAAAAAAGTTTTCAAGTTGGATATATCGAATTGTTCATAACGAGGTTATAAATTTAATTGATAAGAACAAGAAAAACATTGGGCTTGATAGCAGCATTGATTTTGATAGTGGCGTCGATATAGAAGATTCGTACATTAAAGAAGAGATAGCGTTAAACACCCGTAAGTGTCTGGACAGTATGGATCTGAAGTACCGCGAACCTCTGTCACTTTATTATTTAGAAGATAAGTCATACGATGAGATAGGAGATATTTTAAGATTGCCGGCGGGCACTGTAGCAACAAGAATTAACAGAGCGAAAGCTGTTATGAGAAAAATATGTCAAACGAACTAAACTTGGAAAATAAAATAATGGACAAGGTAATATCAGGCGAAGTAAAAATGAAGCCCAGATTGTATTTTATATTGGGTTCAGCGCTCTCTTTTGCAGGAATAGTCGGGCTTATGGTTGGTGCGGTATTTTTTACGAATCTAACTTTGTTTTTAGTAAGAAAGCAGGGTCCGGGAACAGGGCGCCTTATCCAAATGTTTGAGGCCTTCCCGCTTTGGGTCCCTCTTATGGCGCTGTTCTTTGTTATTTTAGGATTTTTTCTGCTTAAGAGATACGATTTTTCATATAAGAAAAATTTCAAGGTGATTGCCGTTACTTTACTTGTAGCTGTACTGCTGTCGGCAAAGATTATAGATTCTTTGGGTTTAAATGAAATCTGGTCTAAAAGGGGTCCAATGCGAAGGTTTTATTCAAAGGATCAGACGCCCGTGTTTGATAATCAACGCCAGCGTTTTAATCGTAATTAGAATTTGAACACTCTCTATATAAAGCGCATAATGAGAAATGTATACATTTAAGCCACATCTATGGATAAATTGAGCAGAAAAAAATCAGTAGCAATAATTGGATTGGGTTACGTTGGCCTCCCTTTAGCGTTGCTAACTAGTAGTAAAGGTTACGATGTTATAGGAATTGATATTACAAAGGAAAAGGTTGATTTGATAAATAAACGTATTGTTCCTTTTGTCGACGAGAAATTAAATAGTCAAATAAAGGCTACTCAAATGAAGGCCACTACCGATTTTAGTGTTTTAAAAAATGCAGATATAGTTGTTGTATGTGTGCCTACTCCCGTTGATAAAAATTACAAGCCTGACTTGGGTCCTATAGAAGGAGCGTGTAAGGAAATTGCCAAATACTTACATAAAGATCAGTTAGTAATCTTGGAATCGACGGTGAATCCGGGTGTAAGCGAAGAAGTGGTTTTACCATTATTGGAAAAGGGATCAAAACTAAAATGTGGCAAGGATTTTCATTTAGCGCATTGTCCGGAACGAATAAACCCCGGTGATAAAAAATATGATGTTAGCAATATTTCCAGAGTTGTGGGAAGTACTAGTGAGGAAGGTCTTAAAAAAGCCGTTTCCTTTTACGAATCTATTATTTTTGCCCCAATCAAACCTATGGGTACCATCAAAGAGGCGGAAGCTGTCAAAATAGTTGAAAACTGTTTTAGGGATGTAAACATTGCTTTTGTAAATGAACTCGCAATGTCTTTTGACGGTCTAGGGATAGATATTGTAAATGTGATTGAGGGGGCTTCTACAAAACCATACTCGTTTATGCCACATTTTCCGGGATGTGGGGTTGGGGGTCACTGCATTGCTGTAGATCCTTACTATTTGATTGAGTATGCAAAAGCAAGCTCCGGATTTGAACACAGCTTCCTCTCGCTTGCACGGCTTATAAATAACGGAATGCCTGCATATACTGTTAAAAGCCTGCAGAAGGCGTTAAAGGAAGCAAAAATAGACGCAAAGTCTGCTAAGGTGGCAGTTTTAGGATTAGCTTATAAAGGTGATATTGATGATTGCAGGGAAAGTCCTTCTTTTGAAGTGATAAAGCATTTAGAGGAAATAGGAATTAAAGCAAAAGTATATGATCCATACGTTCCAAAATTATCTAATGTAGCAAGTCTTGACGATGCTGTATCCGGTTCCGATGCAGTTATTATCGCAACAGCTCACAAGGAGTTTAAGAATCTGAAACCCGAATATTTTGCATCAAGAAGCGTAAAAGTAATTATTGACGGACGCAATTGCTTAGATAAAAAGAGCTTCAAAACTTCTTCACTTAAATATTACGGTATAGGTAGATAGCCCCCTCCAATTTGCATAGCTATATACTACAGGGTATAATCCGATCAACTTATCTCGAGGAGGGAGTAATATGGGTGCCATTGTCTTATATTTGCTTGGCATTTTGTCCCTTTTAACCGGGCCAGGTTGGGTTGGTGTCTGGTCGTTTTTTGTTAAAACGCCACAGCCAACCGAACTGCTGAATTTGGGAACACTCGTGTTTTGGATCCTGCTGTTCCCTGTTTGGTTCAAAAGGTCGCGGAATTGGGCAAGCGCTCAAGAATCGTATTTTTGGCAACAGAACCGTTGGGCACTATGGCTGTTGCTGCACGCTTGTCTACCTCTCGGAGCTCAAGTCATTACGATTGGGTTACGTTTGAGGTTTGATAAGCGGGGTAGTATTGAACGTGCGACTGCACGACATCACCACGTGCTTTGGATACTTTATATTTCGGCACTGGCAGTTTCGATTTGGGGAGTCTTGTTTCGGTAATTTTCGGATCCGGACTCCTCCACTTCTTTTGGACGGATAATACCTTTGATTTGTTTTACTACCATCGATATACCTCCGGAATTTATAAAATCCAACCTGCGTTGAAAAACTTCTTTATTAGGAAAAAATCCACCCGGATTATTTTTACCCCTTAAAACAGCGTCGACTATTTGACCTGTTTCTTTAACTTCAACATAGTGATGGCCAGGAACCACACCAAGTCTAGCTTCGTGTATCTCGCATTCTAAACCAAAACCTTCTTCTAACACCACTTTATTAAACGCTGCCGCGTCTACGCAACTTGCGGCTTGTATAACGTCTTCTAATTGATATTTACCTCCGAAAAATACCCTTGGGATACTCAATCCTGATGCCATATGTTGCTTTGTTACATCGGAAACTGCCCTTGCTGCATACTTGTGTAGTATTTCTTTGGTCGATGCACCTGCTTTTATCTCATGTTCTGCCATTTTTACTATTCTGTCTGTTGCTTGAACAATTGCGCCCTCAATTAAACTTTCTGTGTTCTTACCTTTTTCCAGGGCATACTCCCTTATACCTACTGTAGTTGCGAAAATCGGTTCATTTTGTGGGGTTTCAGATTCAAAGATTTGCATGAAAATAATTTACCATAATATTACAAGTTTTGGTAAACTCGCGTAGTTTACTTTATAGATTTTAGCCATTCATCAAATTCTTTGTGCCAAGGTTTGTACCTTTCTATAATTTCAGTTAGGTCGGGAATGCCAAACTTTCTTCTAAGATTTTCCAGCTTTATTTGCCTTGTTGGGTCAAACTTTTTCATATTATCTAGCTGTTTTTCGTACGACGAAAAAGATGGGTATTTGGAGTGGAATTTATCCGCATAGCAAAGCAGTTCCTCTTCTAAAGTTATTGGGATGTAATCAATCTTTTCGTACGGCAGATTCTCGCGCTCAATATCCTCCTTAGTCAGCCCTGTTCCAGTATGTGTAATTGCAAATCGTACAACGTTATCCGGAAAGCCTTCATTTGTTATTATTTCTGCCCCCGCAAAGCCGTGGTTAATATAAGCTTTCGAATTTTTATCGGGGTTCATTTCTTTGCTGTAACATTGGTAAACACCTATATCGTGTAATAAGGTGCCTGTAGTGAGTAAACTGATATCAACAGCGATGCCTTTTTTGGATTTTAGGTCTTTTGCAAGCTTGAGAGCTATTTCTAATATTATGTTTGAGTGTGTCCACACAAGTTCTACCCACCTATCCTTGTAGGATCCTTGCGCGTGTTTTTTATGTAGCGAGTGTAATTCTTCGTGCATAAAGCCTATTATACATTTTTGAGAAAGTATCAATACTATAAGATATATGGTGGGCTATCTGTCAGCAAGTGTGAACTGTTATTTCTTCCCTAGAAGCTTTTCTCTATCAATAGCCATATCATCTTTAATGAACTGAGACCACCACCACTCTTGTGGATTGCTGCCCTTCATTTTGTGTGCTATTTCCCTTGCAGATTTAGTTCTTAATCCCGGTACTCTGTCTTTAAAGTCAGATTCAAACCATTTGCTAGCCAATTTATTCCCTTGCCATGATAGCACCCACTCTTGGTAAAGTTGCTCAAGGCTATCTGCATCTTTTGCACATTTGGACTCCAAAGTAATTCTTTCTTCATATTCTTCGACGAGTTTTAACAGGTCCCTTCCGAAACCTTTTATTGCAAATTGGTCTTTTACTGCTTTTTCTTCATTCGCTGTTGTGTAGTGTTTCGCTACAAAGTCTAGATCCCCTGTTCTTGCTTCGGCCACATCATGAAAAAGCCCCATTAGTGATGCTTTCATTGCCAGCTCATTTGTAAGACCTTCCATTCTTGCCACACAATAAGCAATGATGGCGACGTGAAAACTATGCGAGGCAACAGTATCAAAAGTAGTTCCAAGATGTTTGGTGTGACTCCTTGGCATGTTCATCAATGATCCAGCTTGTTGAATTAAATAGAATATTTTTTCGTCCATAAAGATGATTCTACTCTTCAATATAGGAAAGTTCGACTCTTTTTGGGTTTGCCAGAAAAGAAACTGATGTAGCAACAATAATGCCTGGTGGGCCATCTGTCAGGAAGTGCGAACTATCTATGTTCTAAAGTAACTTAACCAACTGACTTGCAGTTTTGACGATGTCATTAAATAGAATGCTGCGACACAATTCTTTTTCGTCTTTTTCCATCGCATAAATGGTTTTTCCAAGGGCGACTGCGTATCCAATCTCCATTGTCGTGCTAACTCCTGAATAACCGTCTTTATTAAACACGTAAACGACATCGGCACTCTTTATTTTTTGGAAATGATCGTAAGTTAATCCAGAGGCAACAAATTCTTTGTACTCACTAGATAAATTATTCCATTCACCTTTTCCTTCATGCAAATGGGGACTATAAACTACAACACCTTTATCTCTTAGATTATTTTCGAATTTCCTAATCTCTTTTTTAAACCTTCTACTTCCACACAACACAACGGATTTCATGAAGGCATTATAGCAATTTTATTATAATTATTTTTGAAACCAGATTTTAGTAGTTATGAAAGCCAAAACAGGTTTTTGGTGAGCCATCTGTCAGGATGTGCGAACTATATTGTAATTTGTCCCACTATAGCGAGGCCCTAAGGCCTTAACTGGGTTCGTATCTTCTACTGAAATATTCCACACAGCTGTTTCGATTACAATGTTTCCCGTTAACTCGCTATTATGTTATTACTCAAAATAAGTGTATTCTTCTTTGTATCTAATGAGCAGTAACCCCCATTTGGAATAGTAAGCATTGGGTCAGAATGCCCAAAGTCTAAATTGTAAACTACAGGTATCTTTATGTTCGGAAAAACTGTGCTTAATAAATCTTCCACAGAATCGGTATCACTAAACTTTGATTGCTCACAAAACCTACCAATACATATTCCTTTTAGCTCATTGGTATCCATGATTTGAGTGAGTTGTGTAAAGTAACGGTGAATCATACCAACACTTTCTTCTTCCGCTTCCTCTATAAATAAAACCTTTCCTTTTAAATCTGGAAAATATTTGGTACTAGAAAGTACAAGCAAAGTTTGTAAATTAGCTGCAATACTTTCTCCGTTTGTGACCCCGTGATTGAATACCTTCCTACCCTCATTTCTTTTTACAGTTCTTTTACTTGCATCTGGGTTTAAAAAATAATAGTCATCAGCGTATACGTCTGAATCTCTTATTTCAGTGGGCGCCCTGTTTATTAGGATTTTTTGAAAATAGTTCCAGGAGTATTCAACCGGTTCAGGTTTTGTAAATGTAATACCTGCAGGACCCATATAAGTGATTAGTCCAGTAAGTTTAGATACAGCCAGAAGCAGCGCTGTAGTGTCAGAATAACCAATAAGTAGTTTGGGGTTGGATTTAATCAAGGCATAGTCCAAATATGGAAGTATCTCGTTTGTATTTTGACCTCCCCAAAACGCCATTACTATATCTATTGTTTTATCAAGAAATAAGTCATGTAATCCGTTCACACGATCCTTTATAGTGCCCGCTGTGTGACCGGTTGTTACCCTGACTTGTGGGTGTTCGTAGACCTCTATATTGCGTGATTCTAAAAATTTGTATGTGCTAGGGGTGCGAGTCCCAAATAGCGAGCTTGATGATGCAAATATACCTATCTTTAAGGTTTTATTATTGTGTTGCATAGGGAGATTCTTGAACATGTAATTCTTTCTTGGTGGGCGAGGAGGGAGTCGAACCCTCACGAGCTGTAAAGCCCAGCAGATTTTAAGTCTGCCGCGTATGCCATTCCGCCACTCGCCCAAGTAAATTAGATTACATCCCCAGGTCCTGTTCCTGGTTTTCCTTTTCTGTCTTCAGTTTTTCAACTACCTTTGCTAACTCTTCGTTGCTTGCTCGCTCCCCTACCCCTTCTATTGAGATTTGGTGTCTGTACATTGGAAGTAGCTTTGCATGGAGGTGGTTTACTTCTACTCCTTCGAATACAACTTTAGTTCTCATTACGTCTTCAAGTCTAGTATCCAGTATTTTGGCTACTTTTTGAACGGCCATCATTAAGTCACAAACTACCTTTTCTTCTGCTTTGGCAATGTAACTGTCCTGATGTTCCTTTGTTACGACCAAAGCCATGCCTTCAACAACCGGCCTAATGTCCAAAAACGCCATGAATTTATCGTCTTCCCAGAATTTGAAGCTTGGTATTTCTCCGTTTGCAATTTTACAAAATATACAGTCAGACATATTACTTTATGGTGCACCTGGCAGGATTCGAACCTGCGATCTCCTCCTTAGAAGGGAGTTGCTCTATCCGGACTGAGCTACAGGTGCATGTACGGGCATATTTTACTATACAACAAGGCAAAAAACCATAGCTTATTGTCTAACGAACATAGTAATTTCCGCTTGGTTTAAGCAATTGTAGTCAGTTCCCGTTGAGGCATTTTTATCTTATTTGGCACAAGAAGGATCGAAATTAGGCCTGTAAACGCGAGAATTGCTCCGGCATACCCAAACATTTGTTTACTGCCCACCATCGAGGCTATAAAGCCAAAGAAAATCGGACCTACTATAAACGCAATACTGCTTGAGGTTTGCTTTATTCCTATCATGTCGTTTCCAAAAATTCCAAGTCTCTTGACGTAATCTTCGTATGTTGCGGATACAGCAGGGTAAGCGAGGGAAGAAAACATAGAGGACAGGAATGTTACCAGTAGTAGCATGTACATATTGTCGATGAGGGCAATAAGTATTAACAGGGTTCCGCCGATAGACGCGGCAACAAAAGCTGTTCTCTTTTTTCCAAGTTTTGAAGCGAACTTAGGTAGTACAAAACCCATTATGGTGCCTGGTAGCATGTATGCCATGATAAACAATCCCCCTAAAGGGTGCACAGCTTTAAGATCCTCTACATATAATATCCCGACTGTCCAAAATGCAGCGTCTGTCCATGAGAGTATGAATGAAAATAACCACAAAAACCAAACTTTTCGTATTAGGATCGCCCAAACTTTAAATTCTTCCTTGGTGGTGTACGTTCGGAACGTGCCTGTTTCATCTTCAGACAGTTTTTTTGATTTGAAGGTCTTTGAAGTAAGCATTAAGGTTATAAGTACAAATAGAAATATGCTTAATGCTGTGTAGAAAGAGAGATTAAGTGAAATACTTACAAGGAACGTCGCTAGAGACGGGCCTGCCATGTAAGCTAGTGATCTCATGTTTGACACCACTCCCCACGCTTTTGCATATTCACTTTTCGCGATTTTGCTCTCAATAAAATTAAAAACTGTGAACGCTTCCATTTCGTAATAAATTCCCCAAATCCCTAGTGCAAGTAGGTACGTTAAGATATGCGGAGGGAAGAAAAGAAGGATTGAAGGAAAAGCTATAGCAAGAAATACTGTGCTAAACAAGAAAAAACCAAGTCCTCTGGATTTCAACCTTTCGCTGCCGTAGAAATCAAACATCAGCCCCATAAATGAAGAAAATGCAAAGACTAATCCAACTAGAAAAGGGTTACTAAATTTTTGTTCAAGAAAAACCGGGGTTGCGTAGGACATTATTGCGTCTGCAAATCCTATAAGAGTGACTATTGAGATAAATAGTAGAAAAGTAGATCCTACGGATGTTCGAAGCGGCTGAATTATTCCTCTGGGCATGTTATTTTGGAGCGGTGGACCGGATTCGAACCGGCGACCTTCTCCTTGGAAGGGAGACATTCTACCAACTGAACTACCACCGCATACATTGGGTATTTTACCTTAATTTCTTCAATAAGTCAGCCTTTCTGGCTTTATAATCCTTATCCGAAATGTGACCCCGGGAATGAAGCTCTTTTAGTCTCTGGACTGACTTTTCGTACTCATGGGTTGCGTGTGGGGCTTTTACAGACTCCACGTTATGCTTGGCAAGGGCCGAGTATATCTTTTGGTCGATAATCATTTTGGCGCGCATTGCCTTGGATTTTATAATGTACTTGATCATAATGTTTTCGTCTGCACTGGTAACTAGTTCAAGGTTAGCAAATATTATTCCCCTGTTTAGGTTGATTCTTACAATATGGCTATAGGAAATAGTGATTTCTGCCGTTCTAAAAAATCGCCTCTTTTTGTATATTAGTAAGTCGTCGTAGATGTATAGCCTGGGGGGCCAAATGGTATGGTTAAGTTCTCTATTCCCCGAGAGTTCTAGTAATAAGGTAGACATATGTTAAGTTAATTCTAATACCAATCGGTTCCGTTTTCCGCACTTTCGATTTCTCTGTCTATGAGCCACTTATCGATATCAACCTTTTCTATCTTTTTAGGTTTTTGGGGTTTTGTTAAAAGCTCTGCAATATCTTTTTCTTCGGGATCTATATTGGCAGCCGGATGTGCCGTATCGTCTAAATGATCATCTAACTCCGGTAAGGCGTCTGTAGGTGTTTTCAATTTTTTGTTGGTTTTACTTGAAACTACGCTAGCTGGGGTTTTAGAAACTTTGGTTGACTGTTTTGATGTTTTTCTTGCCATGAGGATTATTATGCATATTCAAATTCAGTTGTCTAGATGTTCTGTATTGAAATTTTGTCCGCCTTGTGTATGGCCTACTTCATACATATAATATCCTCATGAATACCCAAAATTTATATGATGTTTTGATACTAGGCGGAGGTCCGGCTGGACTTACCGCTTCTATTTATACTTCCCGTGCAAGTTTAGATACCTTGATTATTGCCGGTCAGCCAAGTGGCGGTCAGTTAATGGATACAACGGAAGTTGAGAATTTTCCTGGCTTTCCTGAAGGCATCACAGGACCTGTTTTGATGGGCAAATTTAAAGAACAAGGTGTTAAATTTGGAGCAGTTTCAGTAGAAGAAAACGCAATTTCTATATCGGGTTCGTTTGAAGAGCATTTCACCGTTAAAACCGGTGCAGGAAACACTTATGTTGGAAAAACTGTGATTCTTTCGTTGGGGGCATCCGCAAAATGGATTGGTTTAGAAAGTGAGCAAAGGTTAAGAGGAAAGGGCGTGTCAGCTTGCGCTACCTGCGATGGATTTTTCTTTAAAAACAAGGTTGTTGCTGTTGTTGGCGGAGGGGATGCTGCTATGGAAGAGGCAACCTTTTTGACTAAGCTTGCTTCCAAGGTTTACGTTTTGGTTCGAGGTCCTAAAGACCAAATGAGAGCTTCCAAGGTTATGCAGGAACGAGCTTTGAGTAATAAGAACATAGAATTCTTGTTTAATACGGAGGTTAAAGAGGTTTTAGGTGAGGAAAAGGTTTTAGGAATTAAAGTTAGCGATACCTTTTCAAAGGAAGAAAAATTATTGAGCGATGTAGAGGGATTATTTGTTGCAATAGGTCACAAACCTAACACGGATTTCTTGGAGGGCTTTGTTGAATTTGGCAAGTTTGGGTATGTAAGTGTTACCGATAATACAAGGACATCTAAAGAAGGTGTTTTTGTAGCAGGAGATGTTTCTGACTTTAGATATAGACAGGCAGTTACGGCTGCTGGGTTAGGTTGTATGGCGGCATTAGACACAGAAAAGTTTTTAGCCGAGAAAAAAGACCGATAAGATTACCTCCGTGGTCTTTTTTCTTAATCGGTCTTTAGAATTGTAATTGGTATATGCGCGGGTCTACGGATTGTTTGTACTTCTCTAACAGTCCCGCATCTCCAACTACCCAAACTATTTTTCCGTGACGTTTTTCTGAGCCTAAGCCTGGTACTTTCGATAGGCATTCGGCTACATCCTTTGGGGTTATAGTCCCGCTGGTCTGCTTGCCCTGCGCGTTGTGTCGCTCCAATCCTATGTTTGCCTGTTTGGAGCGTACTAGCCACACCATATTTGAATAGACGTTAAAGGTTGTTCTATCCTTGGTGCAGCGTCCAAGCGCCTCTAAGGCAAGATACGTCTGCGTATTTGTCAGCATATCTCCTCCTTTGTTTATTTGGTACACATTATACAGCAATTAGTACTATAGGTCTAGTGAGGTGTTGTGTTTAAAAGAGTTTAAGATCGAGGTGGGAGAGGCTTGAAAAACCTCTTTTTTATAATGATAAAAACTATCACAATCGGAATCCAAATCACTGAGAATACTGCTAACCAGATGGCCTTGTCACCGAGCCCTCTCAAAGTTTGAACTAGTGCTCTGACAGCTTGTTTAAACACTACTTGAGGTCTCCACGCATTGTCAGGAGCGTATGGGAGGGAAAGTTCGTCTGTAGAAAGATAGACTGTAATTAGTGAGCTGGATGACACGCCTTCCATGTACTTTAACTGTCCCTGGTAGCTGTCGATCTGATTTTGAAGTGAGAATATTTGAGTTTGAACCCTCATAATCTCGTCTATAGTTGTAGCCTTGTCTAAAATGGCCATATAAGTGGTTTTATTTCGACTCAAAATATCTAGCCTTGCTTGGATATCGACATATTGATCTGTAATATCTGAACCGGTCACGGATTCGCTGACAACTTTTATTGAAAGTGTTCTCAAAAAGTTCAAAAATGGTTTTAATTCGGTAGAAGGGATTCGTATTTCTATCGTTCCCGATGCCCCTTCCTCAGGTCTATTGATATTAGAATTTACCATGTAGCCTTTTTTAATAGTTGTTTCCTGCTCGATCTTATCCATCGAATCTCTTACATCTTTTACTACAAGTGAGAGATTAGAATTTCTAACCACTTTTCTGTCTGTTATTTCTAGTTGGGGCGTTTCTGGGGTGGTTCGAGAATAACCGGCTTTGGGTGAATATGCAGCTGGAACAGAAGAATCGAACGATTCAAAGGAACCCGTTTCGGGCATACCTCCGATCCCACTATTTAGCATATATCCAAACGGGTTATAGAAAGATTTCAAAAGTATATAGGCAAGTATCAGTATTAGAAAGGCTGAAAGTTTATTGTTTTTTATCCAATCCGCAACTCTACGCATCTAGATAAGTCTACATCTGTCTATTTTATGAATCAATAGTTTTTATGCCGTGAGTAAACTGTTAGCAAATTCCCAATTGACGACATTCCACCAATTATCTATGTATTCTTGCCGTCTATTTTGATATTTCAGGTAATATGCGTGTTCCCAAACATCCAACGTTAGTATTGGAATATTTCCGTCTTTTAAAGGACTCCCTTGATTTGGCGTTGATATTATTTCTAGAACACCGCGTGGGTTAACCACTAGCCATGCCCACCCGCTTCCAAATCTGTTAAGCGCCGCTTGAGTAAAATTGATTTTGAAGTTTTGGAAGCCGTCGAATTCTTGTTTAATCATCTTTCCAAGCTTCCCGTCGGGTTCTCCTCCGCCTTTTGGATCCATCATTTGCCAGAAAAGTGTGTGGTTATAGTGGCCTCCTGCGTTATTCCCAATTGGTGCTTTAATGCCTTCGGGTAAGTCTTCTAATAACATTAGTAACTCATCCAACCTTTTTTCCTGTAATTCAGGATGTGCTTTTAGTACATCATTTAATTTAGTTATGTATGTCTGGTGATGTTTAGTGTGATGAATCTCCATAGTAAGCGCATCTACGTAGGGCTCCAGAGCATCATATGGATAAGGCAACTTAGGTAATTCGTACATTTTTAGTACCTTTCCTTAAAAATTTTTAAACACAACATACATGTTAATATATCAATAGTTAAGATTTAACCTATTCTTTGTATGAAATCTGTATATTTTAAAATCGGCATTCTAACTTTTACCTTGTTTCTTTTTTTACTCCCAATTTCCCGTTCTATAGCTTTTAGACAAAATGACGATTGGGTTCACTATCTTATTGTGGAGAGTTTCACCAGAAATGACTTTAATTTGCATCCGCGAATAGGTTCTACTTTTTACGTTCAAGGATTGGCGGGCATGATATTTTCAAACATTTTTAGTATTGAACAGCTCCCGGTGTTAACGCTTCTTGTTTCAGTACTAAATTTTGGTATTTTTAGTTTACTTCTACACAAACAAATCGGGCTAAAACTCTTTACCTCGGTATTATTGGGCTTTCTTTTGTTTTTAAATCCTCTGCATCTGTATTCGGTATGGGGTTTTATGACTGAAAATTATTTTATGCTGTTCTTTTTGTCGGCATTGTATTTTATTTTAGATTTCACAAGAACTGGTCGTGGTAATAGTTTCCTGTTATCGAATTTATTTATTCTGCTTGATTTTTTTGTTAAGCAATATTCGCTTGTGTTCTTAGCGGCCCTAGTTTTACTAATGCTAGTGCAAAAAAAGTATAAGTTGTTTGTTGTACAACTAGGTGTTTTGCTGCTGGCGTCAGCTTTTTATAAGTTTGCCTTCCCTCTATCCCCAATCATGTTATCTCAGGGCCCTAATTTGGCAGGTTTGTTAAATTATAAATACGTTTTTTCTCATCTTTTAGCGTTTTTAATTTACTTGAGTGCTTTTACACCTCCCTTAATTTTAACGATTGTAGGAAACTTTATAGCGAGCGTTGTTAAATCGAAAAATATAAAGGGGTTGGTATTATTTTTATTACTAAGTGCGTTTCTATTTATTGGTGTTACACGCTTGTTTGATAACAAGCAGACATTTACGCCTTTATTTCCGTACCTAGAAAATGTATTTAGCAGACAAGGTTTTTTCACAGTAGATTTACGCGGTGATTCTTACTCTCCTGTGGGTTCAACTACACTTTTTGATGTGTGGTCGTTTGTATCGTTAGCCGGACTTACTACACTCGCTGTCAGTTTATTATTAAGTTTCAGAAATTTTCTCAAATCAAGGCAGGATTTTGTTCCTGTAAAATTTCCTCTGATATTTCTGGTTTTGTATTTGGGTTTTATTTTAACAGTGCCCCATATTTACGATCGGTACCTTCTTCCACTTGTCCCATGTGTCGTAATATTGGGATCAATATTTATTAATAGGTACAAGTTGGAGAGCATGGCAAGATTTAAAGTTTTGTTGTTCACATCAGTTTTATTCCTTGCCTTTATTGGATACCAATTTTCTGCGGAATTTATACTGAGAAATAATTATGTTTGGAGTAAATCTGTAGATATAAGCACCGTCAAAAACGTGCAAAAGGATCTTATTAACCCAGGTCATTCGTGGAGAATGGTTTATAACAATGGTGTTGAGGTTTCCAAGTGGAATTACATCTTTCGATACGACAGCCCCGCAACAAGCCCAGGCGACGAGTATACTTGGAAGCTTATTGAAACCAAAAAACTAGCCTTTCCTCTGAGCTTATACAATAATTCATTTATCTATTTGTACGAGAGAGGTCTTTAATCGTTTTCTAGAGGCAAGCACCAACTTCCAACGTAAGCCTTCTTTCCTACCAAATTAAACATTGGCGACATATACTCTTCGTTATACCAAAGCTTTTCCAGACTCTTTTTTATATCAGGTCCTTTCTTAGACTTCGTAGATCTATAAATTCTTGGGTTTTCTATAAGATTTTCAATTCCTTCGTTGATAAAGTTCCAGCTTTTTGAATATAGACTATCAGAACTCGTTGTATATTGTTGAACGTAGCAAACAGGTGTTCCGCCAGCTTCTTGCGCGACCTTTCCGGTGTAATCATTTTTTCCTTTTGCGTTGTAGAACTTGGAGTATACAGAGTCTAAGTCGATTTTGGTAACATATTTTGTTCTGTTTTGAATTTCTATAGCTTGCCTCCACATTAATTTTGTTTGATTTATAAAGTCCATTTGAGTAAAGACCGAAAACACTATCATTGTTCCGAGAATTGCGTAAGAGAGCTTTCTGTTTATAAATTCTTCAGATTTTGTAGTCCCTAACAGAAGTATAAATATAATTGAAGCAGGGATAAGGTGTCTGTCGTAATAGTCGTTGCCAATAAATATAATAAAGAACAAACCTAAAGCGGATAGTGTTAGGAAAGTTTTTGTTTTGGACAAAAGCGTTTCTTTAATCGTCTTTTTAGGTGCGGAAAGTAATAAGAAAAGTGCACGAACAAACGATACGCTAATAGCGAGCGCTGCAATAAAAGTAAAATACACATTATTAAAAATTGTGTGAATATTTTTAAAATCGTTTTTCATGTAAAAGCCTTCCAGAGAAAGCACGTTTCCAACCGGGAAGACATCTAGCATAAAAAATAGAATTGCCAGTAAGGCAATAAGACCCCAGTAGATGTACTTAGCTTTATTTGTAAGAACCAGTTTGTAAGAAATGATTATTGGGAAAGCAAAAAGTGTGAAATATGCTAGCGCACTAAATATCCTTGGTAGCATACTTATTAGCCCTGGAAACGTATTTATATATGACGCATATGGGTATCTTGGCCACATCGACCCGACCCAAAGGTACATAAGGGGCACTATAAATCCAATTACTATCGTTTTTACAGCTTTAGAGTTGATTTTTGGCAAATCCTTTAAAATTGCGGTTATTGCTAATGCAATTGGAAGAACGATGCCTATCTGACGTACGAATATAGACAATCCGCAGAACAATCCCGCAAGGAGTAGATCCGCCAGTTTGGTTCGGTTGAAAAACCTAATATAGAAATAGATGCTTACGATAACAAAAGTTAAAAAATAATTATCCGACATAAAACTCATTGAAGACGTATACACAAGTGGGTTAAAAGCGATAAGAAGTAGTATAGGCAAAACAAGCTTTTTAGGTGTTTTCAGTTCTTTTAAGACCAGGTAGGAGGCAGCAATAATAAAAAAAGTATTGAAAACTGTTAAGAGTCTGAGATTTGATAGTGAAAAGCCAAAAAGTTTAGACCAACCTGCTCCAATTAACCCCTGCAAGATAAACGAAGCTGTTATAAACGAGCTAATATTAAAGTTACCCAAAGTAAATGCTTCCACTTGTCTAACGTAGGCCCAGTCGTCGTTTATCGCGAACTCCCCTGTTGGCGCTATAAGTAGTACCGATAGAAAATATAATACAGATGTTATGAGAAGCGGATGAAAAATACTACTGCTTTTTAGTCTCATGGTATTCTTCCTCAGTATTTACCTCCCAAATGTTACTCTTGTCAGATTTTCCTTCGATTATATTATTTACAGCTTCAATTGCAGTTAGCATAGAATGATCTTGGTTGTTGTATCTATGCATTCCGTTTCTACCTATTAAGTAGATGTTTGGTATTCCGTTTGTAAATTCCTTAATTTTATCTAATTCGTCGTAAGTTCCATTATAAGTTGGGTAGGTTTTTTTCATTCTTATGACTGTCCCGTCCACAAAGTCTTCAGGTCCTATTAGCCCCAAAGTATTTGTTTCTTTAACTGCTAGGTCCAATAATTCTTTGTCGGTTTTTGACCAAAAGCTGTCGCCTTCATTGCAGAAGTATTCCAGGCCGATCCAGATTTTAGCTTTGTCTTGTATTAAATATGGACTCCAGTTGTTAAATATTTGTATTCGTCCTACTAGAACTCCGGGATCGTGAATGTAAATCCAGTTATCTTTTACCTCTCCTATACCCGGTGTGAATTTATTGACTAATAATCCTACAGTTACAAAGTCCCTGTAATTTAAGCCGTTTGCAACTTTTACTATGTCTTCGGAAGGACTTGGCTCCATCGCATTTATTAAATCTTTTACGGGCATTGTTGAGAAAAAATAATCTCCGGTAAGTTCAGTTAACTCGCCGCTATTTGTGTCTTTACAAATTATTGAGGTGACGTTTTTGCTCGCTAATTTAACCTTTTCGACTTTCTGGTTTTTTCGAATTTCACCGCCTTTTTCTCTCACGATTCTTGCAGTTTCCTCCCACATCTGACCGGGTCCAAATTTTGGATAAAGGAATTTATCTATCAAACTTGTTTCAACGTTTTTTTGTGAAATTGAGCTATCTTTTTTGAGTGTACTTTTTATTGCGTGTTTAAGAACCTCGGTGATCGAAATTCCCTTGATTCTTTGTGCTCCCCAGTCGGGGCTTAAATCTTTGGGATGCGTTCCCCAGACCTTTGTTGTGTAGTTTTCGAAAAACGTTTGATATAGTTCGGATCCGAAACGATTAATAAGGAAATCTTCCAAGTTCTTTTCAACTTTTATCGGAAATATTTTTACTTTAAGGTAAGTGATTCCAATTTTAAATGTTTTAATAAATCCTAGGTTCTTTAAAGTTTGCATTGTGAGGGTTACAGGGTAGTTAAAGAATCTTTTCATGTAGAAAATTCTAGACAGTCTGCTCCTTTTAAGTAGTACTGTGTCTTTGTTTTGGGGATTAGCCGTTTCTTCATTTTCCAGCTCAAGAATATTTTGCCACCAGGCCATTACTTTATCCGACTTTGAGAAAAATCTGTGCCCTCCAATATCTATTCGGTTTCCTTTGTAGTTTACTGTTTTGGATATACCGCCGATGTCGTTTGTAGCTTCTACAATGATTGGTTTTATATCTGTTTTTGTTACTAACTCATAAGCTGCGGTAAGGCCAGCAGGACCTGCTCCAATAATTATTGCTGTTTTATTCATATAGGTATGATATCAAATTTACTGACCTGGGCCGCTTGGGAGATATAAGCACACAAATTTCCAGTCCGCACTGCTGTCACAGCGACTTTTTCTGTTAAACACCGCGTTTGCATTAACCGCTATAGAAAGTGTTACTAATGCTATTAGAAATGCCTTGTTTAATTTGATTTTGACGTTTGGTGCTTTAAGCGTCTCCGATGCTGTTTCGAACGCCAATGGAATAAGTATTGGAAGATAATCTGTTAAATTTCTGTATCCAAATCCGTTTGCCCCGGACCACCCCTTCCATTTTGCAAAGAATATTAAGCTTATTAAGAATGTTACAGAGAGGTAGCGGTAGGAAGTATTATTTTGTGCCCCGAATATTTTGTCTTTGAAAACTTTAAACATGGTAAAAAAAGAGAGGATTAGCGGGGATGAGATAAATATGAAACTTCGGGCGGGGCTTAATAAAAATCCCGATAGGCCTACTAAAAGCGGAGTATTCCATTGAAGATCGTTTCTAGTGCCGTAGCCTTCGGAAAATGGTGATCCAAACACAAAGTTATTGTAGATTAGCATAAATCCGGCAGCAGGAAGGGCTGCAAGTATAAACGCCGGAAATTGTTTTCTGTAGTTGAAAAAGACATAGACAGTCATGACTGCCGCTACTATTACGTTTGTTGATCTTGTTAGAACCGCTAATCCTAAAATAATTCCAGCAAGTGGAATATACTTTGGTTTTATATTTATAAATAGATACACGAGTAGCGCTATAAAGAAACCCGAAACCGTATGCTGCCACATTCCTCTGCTTGAAATACTCCATGCGGTTGTTCCAAAGGCGAAAAAAACCGTAAATAAATAAATCAGGAACTTATCTTTAGAGATCTTACTAAGAGTTAGAAAAACGATTGCAACTGTAAGTGCAGTATAAAAAGATGCGGTAATACGTCCTAGTAGTAGGGTCTTTAGTAGATTGTCGTAATATTTTAAATCGGGGATTTTGTTTAAAAGTACAGGAATTGCGTAAATGGGAACAGCAGCAATACCGGTTAAAATAGGATATGAAGAGTATGTGTGACCGTCTCTTTTATATAGAAAATATGGATTTTTCTTAAACCCGTCAAATCTAGTTAAATACTGATCAATATCATCGAAAAGAATAGTGTGTTTTTCTAGTATTAGCCAAGGTAGAAAAGTATTTGAGGTCTGGTCTGACGATGTCATTACTCTCCTAAAATCTGTTTTATCAAAGTCTTTTTTGTAATCTATATAGACATTTGATAAATAAACTAGAAAAGTTATAACAAAAACTATTAGCGCTTGTAAAAATAGTGAGCGACGCATAGCGATGAATCTCAAGTTTAAGTATATCACCGTTAATTTCATAAACATCATGACATATTCATTGTGGTTATATATACTTTAGGTATTCTATGAAGCTACACGAAAAGCTGATTCTAATATTTATCCTCATTTTGGCGTTTATTCCCCGTTTTACACAGCTAGGTTATTCACACTTTTATGGAGACGAGACTAAGGCTTTGTATACCCAGAAAGGTATTTCGGCACGGGAGTATTTCATGAATCAAAGGAAAGGGCCAGTTCAATCTCTAGTTTCGTGGGCAATGGAAAAAGTTGTGGGGAGTTACGACGAGTTCTATACCCGTCTTCCCTACGCATTAGCAGGTTTTCTTGCCGTACTGGGTTTTTTCTTGGTCGCCAAAGCCTTAACTAGCACTCCCTCTTCTTTACTAGCTACGTTTTTATTTTCTTTAAGCGGGTTTTATATCGCATATAGCAGGACAGTTCAGTATCAAAGCTTGCTTCTGATGTTTGGTTTGTTTTCTGTTTGGTTTTTTTATCTGTACACCGAAAAGAAAAACAACTTGTTATTATTGATATCCGCAGGTTTACTTGCACTTAGCGTCCTGTCTCACTACGATGGGTTATTCTTTGTTATTCCTATTGCCTATTTCTTCCTTACCCACAGAGAGATTTCAATCAAGCACGCAGTGGCATTTTTTCTTGTTCCTTCTGTTTTTATAACAGGGCTTTTTTATGTACCTTATCTTTTAGGTGGGTATTTTGGAACAAATACATTTGCTTATCTTTATCAAAGAGCCTTGGGTTTTTACCTATTGCCAAATAGTAGCTTTTTCACGTTTCGTGTTTACAATCCCCTATATGTGTCGTTAATTCCTGCTGTCTTTGTTTTTATTCCTTTTGTCGGAAAGATCAAAAAGCAAAATATAGCTCTATTTGCTTGGTTTATTATTCCATTTGTAGCTTTCGAGTTGCTTTTTTCTAATCCCGGGACGCATATACATAACTATATGATTCCGTTGTATATTTTGTCGGGTCTTGGAATTTACCGTGTTTTTACTCTTTTAAAAAACAAGTCTTTGCAAACCCTCTACTGTGTCACAATTGCAATCGTATTCGCACTTATAGCTGTAGCTAATTACTCTATTTACATACCAAAATTTAATACAGGATACCCTTGGGTTGATTCGCACGTGGGTCCCGTTTCTTTAGCTCGCGTTGAGAGAGGTAAATATCAGATATTTCTTTACGGATTTCCTTACAACAGAGGGTGGGCACAAATTAGGGAATATATTTTTACATCTGTTCCTGATAAACCCAGAAATTTTTCGACGAATGATAACGTGACGATTGCGGAATTCTACATGTCTCCACTACTTGCTTATCACGCCCGCCCTCAGTATTACATAGAAGTTTTTGATAACCAGTTGGATAAAGAGTTAAAAGAAACTATCGACGATCCTTTGATCTATTTTATGGAAAAGGAATTTTACGTTGATGGAAAGCTGGTCGCCAAACTATATAGAAGGTTAATATGATATTTAAATCCCCAACCCTTTACATTTTGATCATACTTTTAGCAGTAACAGCGAGTTTACGTTTTATAAACTTGAGCTACTCGGACTATGTTCGTGATGAACATAAAACTTTTTTTGACGATAGGATAAAAGTAGACGCCTGGCAGTTTTTTATGGAGCAAAGAAAAGCCCCTGAAGAGCATGTTTCTTATGTTGTAGGATTTATTAGAGCTCACCCTGGAGAATATGATTTGAAGGAATTAATGCACAATTTGGATTATGATTCAAATAAGG
>CAYMCX010000001.1:28228-35339 GCA_964389145.1 uncultured Candidatus Saccharibacteria bacterium | reverse complement strand
AGAATTACCAGAACGATCCATACAATTTCCATGAGTCTTCCTCTATTTGACGTAATGACGAAGTCTTTCTTGTACTCCGTCTTTTGGTTTTTTAGAACCGGGACTCAGTATGTACTTTATAGCGAACCATATCACCGCTCCCCCTGCGATGATGATTCCCAGCCCTGTTAAAATATCCACTATAGGCATGTGGGGTCTCCTTTTTGCTAGTGGCTTACTTGGTCTTTGAGTGCTTCCTCCTCGTCTCTAGCCACCTGATTTATCGCTTGCATGACGAGGATACCAAAAATGATGAGCACGGCCGCTATCGTAGCAATGCCAATACCCAACCACTTTATTACCTCGACAAGGTTAGAATCCAAAAGTTCCTCCTTTGCTAGCCACGAGCTGGTTTTCTGATTTCAGTTCCGCCAGTATTACGTCCCGCACCAGAGGGCCAATCGGCACCATTGCTGCATATAGCGATTCTTCGTGTCTCAAAATCTGAAACTTATGGCCGCTTCTTAAGCAAAGGTACCATTTGTTCTCTTCACACCGAATCGATGATCCTGCAAACGATAACTCCCCCTTGGACTGTCGTTTTGCGCTGTCAAAAGAAATGGGGTTGATCATAGATGCAGTCCCAAGGGATCCCAGGTGGTTTCTAATATGTCGAGCAAATTCCTCCGGTGTTTGGAATACCGTTTTTGCCATGTTCCTTCTCCTTTATGCTGTTAACGGGAATAGGTGAGGGTTCCAAAATGCGCCCCTCGTTTGTTATAGGTTATAGAAAGAATTATACCATTCTTGCTTCAGAAGCATAAATGTGGTAATTTATGCAGGACAGCAACGAGGATAGTTACCGTCTTAGGTAGCATATTTCTCACTAATGGCGTAGAATATTGAAAGTTTTAGGTGGGAATTTCCCGCCTTTTTATTTAAAAGGGGTAATTAAAGTATATGGCAATAACAGAATTTAATGCAGCATTAAATCAAGTAGCAGCGGAACGCGGAATACCCGTAGAATCCGTGATGGAGTCAATAAAATTGGCTCTTGCTTCGGCATACAAAAGAGATCGAAGAGATTTTGGTGAGGAAGTAGACCTTGAAGAGATCTCTGTGGCACTAGATCCGGAAAACGGTGAAGCCAAGATCATGAAAGACGGTAAGGATGTTACACCAGCCGGATTTGGAAGAATTGCTGCTCAAACTGCAAAGCAAGTCATTTTACAAAAAAGCAGAGAAACCGAAAAAGACGTAGTTCACGATGAATACAGATCAAAAGTCGGTACAATCGTGACAGGAATGGTCTTTAGACAGGAAAACAACACAATTATCTTAGATTTAGGTAAAGCCCATGGAATTCTCCCTCCTCAGGAACAGGTTGATAACGAAACATACAGATTAAATCAAAAGTTAAAAGTTTTAATAAAAGATATTAGAGAATCCGCAAAAGGAACCGAAATTCTTGTTTCCAGAGCTGATCCTGAATTTATTAAAGAACTTTTCAAGCAGGAAGTACCAGAAATTGCATCAGGTGTTGTAAGAATTGACGCTATAGCAAGAGAAGCAGGTTCCAGAACAAAGATGGCCGTGTCTTCTGCGGACGAAAAGATTGATCCGGTAGGAAGCTGCGTTGGCCAAAAGGGTGTTAGAGTGCAGTCTATTATAAGTGAGGTTTTCGGTGAAAAAATCGACATTATTCCTTATTCTGCCAGTACTGAGAAGTTTGTAGCATCAAGCCTTTCACCTGCAAGAGTAACTGAGGTTGTTCTTGATCAGGAAGAGAAAAAAGCAACAGTTTCAGTTCCCGAAGATCAGCAATCTTTGGCAATTGGTAAAGAAGGTCAAAATGCCAGACTTGCCAATAAACTTACAAAGTGGAAAATAGATATTAAGGGTGTTAAAGGTATCTTTGACGTAACAGATGAGGAAAGAGCCGCAGGTCCTAAGAAAGACGTTAACTCTGTACGTGGAGTATGGGATGAGGCTATTAGAAAAGCTGAAGCTGCTGAAGCTGCCGAAAAAGCTGCTGAGGAAGCATTAAACGAGCCTGAAGAAACGCCTACCGAAGAGACACCAACTGAAGAAACAAAAGATGTTACTAATGAATAATGATAAGTGAATTCGTATGAAACCAACACTAAAAAACATTAGAAACTTGAGAGGTAAATTATGTCTGAACAAAGCAATAACAACACAGCTAAATATGCTACCAGACCACCCATTGTCACAGTTATGGGGCATGTTGACCATGGCAAGACCTCTATTCTTGACGTTATTCGTCACACTAATATCCAGGGTAAAGAGTATGGTGGAATCACTCAACATATAGGTGCTTATCAGATTGAACATAAATCCCAAAAAATTACATTTATAGATACCCCAGGCCACGCGGCCTTTTCAAACATGCGCGCCAGAGGCGGTAAAGCAGCTGACCTGGTAATTTTGGTTGTTGCAGCCAACGAAGGTGTGCAACCACAAACTAAAGAATCTATTACTCATGCCAGAGCGGCAGGTGTTCCAATTATTGTGGCAATTAATAAGATTGATACCCCGGGATCCGACCCTCAAAAAGTAAAGCAAGAATTAGCTCAGGAAAATATTTTGGTAGAGGATTGGGGTGGCGATATTGTAGCCGTTCCTGTTTCTGCAAAAACCGGTGAAAATATTAACGGATTATTGGACGCAATTTTGGCAATGGCAGAAATGATGGAAATAAAGTCAAACCCAACAGGTGAACTTGAAGCTACTATTATAGAGGCTCGTTCCGACAGTAAAAAGGGTGTAATAGTAAGCGCAGTTATCAGAAACGGCACTTTACGAGTTGGCGATGAAATAATTGCCAGTGGCTACGACGCTAAAGTTAAGTCGTTAATGGATGATAAAGGTCAGATGCTAAAAGAAGCAGGACCGTCAACTCCGGTTGAGATTTTGGGCTTTAGTAAAGTTCCTAACGTAGGTGATTTGCTTGTCCAAAAGGGAAGTGAATTAGCACAGCTTGCTGTTGATGAAAGTAGAGTAGAAATCGTTGGTAAGAACGCTAAAAGAACAGTCGCTATTGTCGTAAGAGCTGATACACAAGGTACCTTAGAGGCTGTAAAAGCGAGTCTAGCAAACCTAGTTACATCATCCGTAGGAAATACCTTTGCACTAAAGTTTTTGGTTACAGCAACAGGTGACGTTACAGATTCTGATATCCTAACGGCACACAGTGCTAAGGGACTGGTTGTAGGATTTGACGTTAAAGTATCTCCTGCAATTGAAGATCTTGCAGATAGCTTAAAGGTACCTGTTAAGACATACAAAACCATTTACGAGTTGGTAGATGACGCCAAGGAAATGCTTGAGGGAACAGCCTTTGCAGCAGAATCCAAGATCAAGGGTCGCGCACAGGTTATAAAGATATTTAAACTTCCTTCCGGTGACATTATTGCCGGATGCAGAGTGGTTGCAGGTGCGGTAAAAGAAGACAGCAGAGTTTCCATATATGATAAAGATCCTTCAGATATCAAAAAAGAGGATATTCCTTTATACACAGGTTCTGTCAAAAAACTCAAAAAAGGCAAGGACGATGTTGCTTTAATGGGCAAAGATACCGAATGTGGAGTCCTTTTAAAGCCTCAGTACGAGGAAATAAAGGAAGGTATGTGGCTAGAAGTTAGATAGAAGCCCTTATTGACGTTCCGACATTATATTGTTATAATGCTCGATCATACTATATTGTAGTCTGTATATTGTTCCAGCCTAACAAAAGTTAATACTTATGGATTTACTTGAAACAAACAACGCAGGAAAAGTTCGCGATCTCCTTGAGAATGCGAAACATATAGCAATCATTCCGTCTAAGGTGGCGGGAGCTGACTCTTATTGTGCAGCTGCTGGGCTATTCCACATGCTTTTGCAGGATGAGCGACCTGTAACATTAATTCATACCGGAAAAGTTCCTGAAATTTGTGAAGGTTTAGTCGATAAAGAGCTTATTACATCCGATATAAAATCAAGAGAACTTATGGTTACAATTGATTATTCAAACACACCTGCTGCAAGAGTTCACTACTTTACTGAGAATGATGTTCTTACATTAAAGCTATCCCCAGTTGATAAAGACTTCGATTTTTCAAGAATTAGAGCTCATTTAGCAGGATTTAATTTTGACGTAGTTATAACCTTGGGTGTGCTTGAAAACGATGATTTAGGCCAGACTTATCACGAATTGGAGAATGAGCTTAGAGCTGCCAGAATCATCAATGTTGATAATAATAAAAGCAATTCTTTACATGGCTATGTCAACGTAATTGATAACATGGCTGATAATCTTTCTATGGTGGTATACAAAAATGCCGCACTGTGGGGATTGTCTCCAAATACCAAGTCTGCTAAGGCACTTTTGACAGGAATGACCTATAAAGAACCCAGGGTTGATAAATCCTAAGTTTTTTGCTAGTATATCAATAAGCAGCGAGGTATCAGGTCCGTTTGCGGATGATAATCTCGCATATTTTTGCGATAGTTTGTTGGAGTATTTATGGCATTAATTAAAGAAAAAAAAGTACAAATAATTAGAACAAACAGACTTCACGAAGCCGATACCGGTTCTCCAGAAGTTCAAGTGGCTTTGTTATCAGAGAAAATAACAAAACTTACCGATCATTTAAAAAAGCATAAGAAAGATAACCACTCCAGAAGAGGTCTTTTGCAGATGGTTAACAAAAGAAGAAGACTCCTAAACTACTTAAAAGGTAAAGACGAAGAAAGATATACCTCTCTCTTAGAAAAGCTTGACCTTACTAAGTAATAATCGGAGTAGTAGTTAGTTTAATAATTTATTGAGATTTGAATAGATTGATAGGATTAGGGTGTGAAATATTGCGCGGTTATACACCAAGCGCACAGTATTCCATCTCTTAATCCTCTTTCACTCTATTCCTAATTTGTATTACATGAATAAATATGTAAAAAAAGAGATAGATTTCGCAGGTAAAAAATTGATATTGGAGACAGGTCAATTAGCCCCACAGGCTAATATGGCGGTGCGTGCTCAGTATGGAGACAGTGTAGTTCTTGTTGCAACGGTAGCAGGGGAAGCTAATCCCGACATCGACTTTTTCCCATTAACTGTAGTTTACGAAGAAAAACTTTACGCAAGTGGTTCTATTAAATCTTCCAGATTTGTAAAAAGAGACGGAAAGCCGACAGATGACGCTGTAGTAATAAAAAGATTGGTAGATCATGCTATTAGACCGTTATTTCCTGTTGATTATATGGATGAAGTTCAGGCAGTTGCTACAGTTTTGTCTTTAGACGAAACAGCCAATCCTGAATTTTTAAGTATGATTGGTGTTTCCGCAAACTTGATGGCATCAGATATTCCTTGGGAAGGTCCCATGGCTTCCGTCAAAGTCGGATACATTAATAATGAATATATTCTTAATCCTTCAGATGAACAGATAGAAAAGTCAGATTTAGACATGACCATCTCTTTTGTTGGAGATGATTTAAGATTCTTGGCAGTTGAGGCTGAGGCTAACAACTTACCGGAAGAAAAAATATTAGGTGCCATGGAATTTGCAAGAAATTCATGCGAGCCTCTTATTAATTTTATTAAGGATTTCGCTAAAGAAGTAAACCCGGATGCTAAGAAATACGCATACACCTCTAAGAAATTAGACGAAACCTTGGTAAAAGATGTTTCAGAACTGGTTTTACCAAAAATTAAAGACATGATGACTTGGGGTTTTGATAAAACAAGACTTAAATTAGCCCAGGAAACTCTTCACGAAGAGCTCTTTACTAAATTCGATGGCAAGTACAAAAAGGTAGATATGATTAGAGCTTTTGATGATATTCAGAAGCACGCCTTACAGAACTTGATCTTAGAAGATGGTAAAAGACCCGACGGAAGAGGTATTAAAGAAATTAGACCTATTACAACTCAAGTTGGTGTTCTTCCAAGAACTCATGGAAGTGCCATTTTCAATAGAGGCGTAACTCAGGTTATGACCGTTGCTACATTAGGATCCCCTTCAATGGAGTTAATAATTCAAAACATGTACGGGGAAAGAACCAAGCGGTTTATTCACTACTACAACTTCCCTCCATATTCTGTTGGTGAAACAGGCAGGTTTAGCGGTCCTGGATCCAGAGAAATTGGACACGGAATGCTTGCAGAGAGAGCGTTAAGACCAATAGTTCCTTCACAAAAAGAGTTCCCTTACACCATCCTTTTGATGTCTGAAACTCTTTCTTCCAGTGGTTCAAGTTCCATGGCCGCAACTTGCGCTTCTTCAATGGCTTTAATGGACGCAGGAGTTCCTATTAAAGATATCGTCGGAGGAGTAGGAGTAGGTCTTATCGTAAACGATGACATGACCAAACACTTGATCATGACTGACCTTGCCTACATGGAAGATGCTTACGGTTTCATGGACTTTAAGATGACAGGAACCAGAACCGGTGTCACTGCAATGCAAGCTGATATAAAGGCAAAGGGAATTCCGTTCGCTCTTATTCCAAGAATTGTTGAGCAGTCAAAAGAAGGAAGAATGCAGGTTATAGACGAAATGGTTAAGACCATTAAAGAACCTAAAGCAAAAGTTTCTCAATACGCTCCTAAATCTTTCACCACTCAAATTGAGGTTGAAAAAATAGGACTTGTAATTGGAAGCGGTGGAAAAACCATTAAAGAAATCCAGGAGAAAACTGGAGCTGAACTTTCAATTGACGATGACGGAACAGTAACAGCCTCATCTATAAAAGAAGAAGATGCAAAGAACGCAATAGATATTGTTAACGCTTTGGTTAAAGATATAAAAGCAGGGGAAGTTTATGACGGAGTCGTAAAAGAAATCGTCGACTTTGGTGCTTTTGTTGAAATATTACCGGGCAAGCAGGGTTTATTGCACATTAGTGAAATTTCTAACGATTACGTAGGTTCTGTAAACGACGTTCTTCATGAAGGAGATGCAGTAAAAGTTAAGGTTTTAGAAGCAGGACGTGATGGGAAGGTAAGTTTATCCAAGAAAGCTTTAGAACCTGGCTACAACGCTGAAACCAGCAGAGGCGGCGGTCGCAGAGATAGTGGTGGTGGGCGCGACGGCGGTGGAAGAGGATCACGTGATGGTGGCAGAGG
>CAYMCX010000001.1:19974-28218 GCA_964389145.1 uncultured Candidatus Saccharibacteria bacterium | reverse complement strand
GGAACAACGACAGACGAGGCGGAAGCCGCTACTAAATTCTTTGTCGTCTAGGTGCTAAAATTAACGTAATGCCCACTAGAATCTGTCCTAATTGCAGAAGTTATCTCGGAAATAATGACTATTATTTCTGTTCCTCGTGCGGAACGGCTTTGGATTCAAACCTCGCTCAGCCTCTTAACGTAGTTCGTGTAACGGATTACAGATTTAGGCCCCAGGTCCATTCAAAGTATTTGCATGAGCTAGTAGTCCGTTTCCGCGAGAAGATGTCTGAAAAGGAACCACGTAGAATTGCTTTTTTGGTTTTAACGGCTGCTGCGGTAATAATTTATACTTTTCTTCTAATTGGTTTTTTGCAAAAATTCCCCAACGTTGGAAGTATGCTTTTGGGTTCTTCCGAACCTAAGCTAAGCGAAGAAAAAAACGGAGTAATTCCGGAAGCTTTAATTCCATTTCCAAATTCCTTATCTATTTCTTCGATAAATTCCGAAATAGTAGGTCAATTCGGATCTGATAGTATTACCACTTATGTACCTAAACGTGCGGAAGTTTACGCTGAATGTTTTTGTTTGAAAAACGCTTCACGAACTTTACTGCAATCCAGTTCTTACAACGATCTGATACAACAATTTGCACCAAACTTGGGTAATCATTTTGCCTTGTTTGGGGTTAAAGATGAAGATGATTGGGAAGGCGCTGGAATTTTTACTGTTGAGGATAAAGGGGAAGTGGAAAAGCTACTTGAGGACTTGGAGATTGAGGATGTAAGTGTGGAGTTAGTTGGGGATAAATTGGTTGTGGCCACAAGTGACGATTTGATTGATGAAATAAAAGATTCAGGAGAACAATTGGCGCTAAATATCACTCAGTCATCTATATTTGCTGCATCCAGAGCTAAACTTCCAAAAGAGGGTTTAGGTATAATTTTGTTTTTGACTCCTGAAAGTAAGGGCGTGTTAAAAGTAATAGATGAGTTTACTACTATTGCGGAGTTTAAGACTTTGGTAGAAGAATTATCTAAATCAAGTTACAATGAATTGGTAATTAACTAATATGGCAAACACTCAAGAAGAGTTTTTCTTTAAAGAACTAAATACCCTAAACGACAAAGTAGCTTCTACAAAAGGTTTGCCTGAGGAATTAAATGGCAAGCTTACTCAAATGTTACAGCGTCTAAATAGAATGGCGCAGCTTGGGCATTATGCCGAAGAGTTTGATACTTTAGCGAGATACATAGAGGTAGTAGCTTCAATTCCTTGGGAAGGTAAAACCGCGGATAAGTTGGATTTGACAGAAGCTAAAATGCTCTTGGATAAAAACCACTTTGGTATGGAGTATGTGAAGGAACGTATCATGGAATACTTAGCGACCATGAAACTTCTTAAGGAGCGTGAGTCGGACGCTGTTGCACGTTCACCGGTTTTGTTATTAGTAGGCTTGCAAGGTATAGGTAAAACTACAGTTGCGATTTCTTTGGCAGAAGCTTTGGGCAGGAAGTTCGTTAGAATTTCTATGGGTGCAATTGGATCAGTTCTTGAACTAAGAGGACGTTCAAAAGTTTATCCGGAAGCAGAGCCCGGTCAGATAATAAAAGCGTTGATAAGAACTCAGGTAACAAATCCCGTAATTTTGCTTGATGAAATTGAAAAGGCAAGTGGTGAGGCGGGATTACGTTCGGATATTATGGCTACTTTGCTAGAAATTTTGGACCCCGCCCAAAATGTTAGTTTTAGAGATCATTATGTTGACTACCCAATTAATTTGTCTGACGTGCTGTTTATTTGCTCAGCTAACAACACCGGCACTATCTCTACTCCGCTTATGGATAGAATGGAAGTAATTAAAATGCCTTCTTATACCGACGCGGAAAAGATTGTTATTGCCAGGGATTACTTGTTACCGAAGATTTTTGAAAAAACCGGTTTGAGAGAGGGCGAGCTTCAGATTGATCCGAACCTTTGGCCAAATATTGTAAGACCTTTTGGTTACGACTCGGGTATCAGAAGCCTTGGAAGAACTTTAGAATCTATCTGCCGTAAAGTGGCTTTGGAAATAGTATCCGGAAAGTCTACAGGAGTTAACTTAACTGCCGACAATCTAAAGTATTACTTGCCCAAATAATATTAGATGTCAGATAAACAGACGATAATGGAACAGATAGATAAAAGTGTGTCGCACTGTACAAAGTGTCGTTTGTACAAGACAGCCAAGTGCGGCGTTCCGGGTGAGGGCAACATTAACACGGAGATTGTTTTTGTTGGCGAAGCTCCCGGAGCAACAGAGGATGCTACCGGAAGACCGTTTGTAGGTAGGGCAGGGATGCTTTTGGAATCCATGCTTAAAGAGATTGGGTACAAACGTAGCGATTTTTTGCCAAGCATTCGGCGCCCGTTTAACCTGATTGGAAATATAATCAAACACCGCCCTCCCGAAAATAGAGACCCACTACCTGATGAGATTGCAGCATGTGAGCCGTATTTGGCGGCGCAGCTTAAGATCATAAACCCGGTTTTGGTAGTTACATTGGGCCGGTTTTCAATGAATTACTTTTACACAGAAGGTAAGATAACAAGAGACCACGGTAATATGCTAAGGGTTAACGGATATACAATTTATCCTGTTTACCACCCGGCAGCAGCATTGCGAAGTTCGGCAATGATGGCGACATTAAAGGCAGATTTTATGAGAATCCCAAAGGTGTTGTATGATGCGCGAGCTTTGAAGGTAAGTGAAAATCGAGATAAAATGAATGATCAAAAGGATCAGACAGGTCTTGGTTTATAATTAATAAAATTTAAGAAAGATTGAAATGCAATTTTCGAATATAAAAAATAATAAAATTAAAGATGACAGGAAAGAACCGGACGTTAATGTTCCGGTTGTCACAAAACCTGATGGGGTTATTAATCCGGCCGATTTAAAGGGCGGGTTGAAAATAATCACGTTAAGTGGAACAGAGGGTGTTACAAAAAACATGACTTTGTTCGAATACGAAGACAATATTATTATTGTCGACTGCGGAATCGGCTTTCCCGACTCCGATATGTTAGGAGTGGATGTAGTTATTCCGGATATGAGATATCTTGTGGAAAACTCACATAAGGTTAAGGCGTTATTTATTACGCATGGTCATGAAGACCACATAGGTGCGGTACCGTACCTTTTGAAACAAATAAATGTACCAATTTACTGCAACAAACTAGTTGAAGGATTTTTGAGAGAAAGGCTAAAGGAGAAGAGATTTGCCGATATCGCCGAAAAGGTGAGTATTCACCAAATCACCTCCGACGGACCCGAAGCCGAAGTTGGGCCTTTCAAGGTGTCCGGTTTCAGAGTTAATCATTCTGTTCCAACATCCATGGGGTTTGCAATAAGAACTCCCGAAGGTTTGGTACTCCATATGGCTGACTATAAAATTGATTGGACTCCTGTTTTGGATAAGCCAATTGATTTGGGTAGAATCGCAGGTTACGGTGAGGAAGGTGTTTTATGTCTACTTTCTGACGCTTTAGGGGTTACCACGGAAGGTTATTCCAAGTCCGAAATGACACTAAACGATACTTTTCACGATCTGTTTGAGGAAGCTGTAGATAGGCAGATTTTTGTTACAACTATTTCCTCAAATATTTCGAGAATGTACCAAATTTCTAAAGCAGCAGCAAAGGCTGGTAGAAAAGTTGTTTTAGTTGGGAGGTCTATCGATCAGAGTGTAAGTGTAGCAAGAAGTTTAGGGTATATGGATTTCCCGGACGACCTTTTTGTAACCGATGCGGAAGCAGAAAATCATATGCAGAAAGATTTGGTCTACATTATCGCCGGTTGCTACGGGCAGCAGGGTTCTGCTTTGGATCGAGTAGCAAGAGGGGAACACCAAACTATTGTTATGGAGCCCAACGCTCTTGTGATCTTTTCAGCAGACCCAAATCCTCCCGGAGTTGAAGAAGCGGTAGAAAGAGTAATGGATTACCTTACTTTAGCCGGAGCAGAGGTTTTGTACAGTAAGATTCAGGATAATCTTCATGTTTCAGGCCACGGAACAAAGGGTGATTTAGTCACAATTGCTTCCATAGTTAAACCTAAATACTTCATTCCAATTGGTGGAACAATTACAAAGGCTCGTGCCTATAAAAACATGGTCGCAAGCTTAGGATTTGATCCGGAGAGTGTGTTTGAGCTTTTAGAAGGCGAGAACGTAATCTTTAAAGATGGCAAAGCCAAGAAGGGTGAAAAATTGGAGGTACAGCTTATTATGGTTGATAGTTCGGGCGTTCCTGACTTAAGCCCAATGGTTGTAAAAGACCGTGAGCAGCTTTCAACCGAAGGGGTGTTCGTTGTTGTAGTACCAATGCAAAATGGCCAAATCCTTAAAGGAAAAGTTGAAGTTATTACCCGTGGCTTTGTGTATGTTAAGGAATCAAAAGCTTTAATGGGTAAGTCCAGAGACGTTGTGAATAAAGCATTGGACAAGATCGGCGACCGCATAGATGATTGGGGCTTTGTGAAGCATAAGATCGAATCTGAGGTTGAAAAGTTTTTGTACCGAGAAACAAGAAGAAGTCCGATGGTCATAGTTCACACCATAAATATATAGGGTTAAATAATCGACGGGTTTTGAACTTTCTAATGTTCTAATACTCTGATAATATAAGCCTAATGCCTCGTGGGAGAAAACGAAAATTTAAGTTGAGCAATGCCGTAAAACCTGATGTAGCTAAGTCACTACTTTCAATTGTGCTTATGCTATTTTCAGGTCTAAGCTTTGTTTCCTTTTTTGCCGCTGACTACGCTTTAAACGGCCGTCTTCAGGATTTGCTACAGGGTGCTTTTGGTTTTGCCTCCCTTTTAGTTCCTTTTATTACCCTTTTACTGGGTCTCCTACTAATAGAACCAATAAAGTTTAAGTATAAGAGTCCGCGTGTTTTGGGCGGAATGGTAGGCATGCTTGCAACGTTGGCAGGTCTTTCTAAGGGTGGAAATTTTGGTGAGGGGTTGTGGGATTTTTTGAGCAATTCTGTAAGTAAGTATGGGGCTTTTCTCATTTTAGCGGCAGGATTGGTTATATCCTTAATTTTAATCTCAGATATCTCGTTGGATCAGTTTTTTTCCTTTATAGGTAATATATTTGGAAAGATAAAGGGGATTGGTGCGGGCGCTCATAAGCCTGTAAGTAAAGAAAAAATTACAGTTAAAACCGGCGCTCAGGCAGCTCTGCCCGAGCAAGAGGATTATGATTCCGCGGATAAGAAAAGCCACGCCCCTGTTGAAGTTTCTGAACCAAAGATTGAGATCATACCCTCACTATCTGAACCTCTGCACACAAATCCGATGAGTATCGATAAGCACGATGCTAATTCTTTGACTTCCTTAGTGTCCAGTCTGCCATATAGCGACCGCGTATGGGAGACTCCCCCTCTTGAGCTGTTAACTGAAGCTCCGGATGCTCCTGTCGATAGAGGAAACGTAAACGAGCGCGCCAAGATTATTAAAACCACCCTCAAATCATTTGGTGTTGATGTAGAAGTTGCTGATATTAAATACGGTCCTTCAGTTACGCAATACGCTTTGGAGGCAGCGCAAGGTACTAAGATTTCTAAAATTGCTGCATTGCAGTATGATTTGGCTCTCGCCCTAGCTTCACCTACAGGATCAGTTCGTATAGAAGCACCTATCCCAGGAAAAGCGCTTATTGGTATCGAAGTTCCAAACAATACTCGCGTGAACGTCTCCTTTAAGGCTTTATTAACTGCGGAACCCATGCGGGCCTCAAAATCCAAATTATCTACAGTACTAGGTAAGGATGTTGGCGGCCAAACACTTGTTTATGATATTGGTCGTATGCCGCATCTGTTGGTAGCAGGAGCAACCGGTTCAGGTAAGTCTGTGTTTTTACATTCTTTGATCTTTTCAATTTTATATAGAGCAAGTCCACAGGAAGTTAAATTCATTTTCATGGACCCAAAGAGAACTGAGCTTATTCACTATAATGAAATTCCTCACTTGATAAGTCCTGTTATAACTGACGTTGATAAAGCTCCGGCAGCCTTTAAGTGGGCAGTAGCAGAAATGGAGCATAGATATAAGCTTTTTGAGGCTGCAAAAGCCCGTAACATTGAAGCTTATAACGAGAAGTCCGGTTTCCAGGCACTTCCCTATATCATGATTGTCGTAGACGAACTGGCTGAGATTATGATTGTTGATCCGGCGGCTGTTGAAAAAAGTATTATCCGAATTGCACAACTAGCCAGAGCAACAGGGATTCATTTAGTACTTGCCGTTCAAAGACCTTCTACAAATATTATTACGGGTTTAATCAAGGCTAACATTCCTTGTAGAATTGCTTTTAACGTAGCAAGTCAGATTGACTCGAGAGTTATTATTGATCAGCCAGGGGCAGAAAAACTACTTGGAAAAGGCGATATGCTTTTTGTACCTCCAGATGCTGCAAAGCCCGTACGTTTGCAGGGAGCGTATGTAACAGACAAAGAAATTACAAACCTCGTAAGTTATCTTAAGAGCCAGGGAATAAAACCTGAGTATAAGGAAGATATATTTGATATGCATGATAATGCCGTCTCAAGTGCAAGGAGTGTGGCGGCAGGAGGGGACAGTGTTGATACATTCTTTGACGAGGCAGTAGAAATTATTACTTCAACCGGAAAAGCTTCGGCCTCACTTTTGCAACGACGTTTATCTATCGGTTATGCACGCGCCGCTAGGATTTTAGATGAGCTAGAGGAAAAGGGAATTATTGGGCACGCACAAGGAAGTAAACCCAGAGAGGTCTTCAAGGCACCAACCCCTCCTATGCCAGAGCTACACGAGGAGTTTGAACCTCCTTCCATTTCAGAATTCTAGTGTTAAAATCGTGGCATGACCAGATCAGTCGGAACTTTTTTAAGAGCTCAACGTGAAAAAAGAAAACTTACTTTAGACGACGTTTACCAATCGATAAAAATCCACCCCAAGTATTTAAAAGCTTTGGAGCAAGACGATTATTCAGTATTTGATGGCAAAGTGCATGCCAAAGGTTTTTTGCGTGTTTATTCAGATTATTTGGGGCTGAGTATAAACGAGGTTATGGCTCTATGGCGTAGAGAATATGAGCCTCATTTTGAGGGAGCTAAAACAGGGAAGGCAGCAGGAAGCAAGTTTCTTGGAATGAAAACCCTCGAGAATCCTAAATTTATGCTTACGCCGGGATTTGTAATTTCTGTTGTAAGTGCATTGGCTGTAATTATTTTTTTTGGATACCTATTTTTCCAGTATAGAAGTTATACCGGTAACCCAATGCTGGAAATTTTTTACCCGGAGCCAAACAAAATGGTGGAATCAGATCTTGTTGATGTGACAGGAAAGACGGAGTTGGATTCGGAAGTTTTTATAAATAACCAAAAAGTAATATTAAATCAGACCGGAAATTTTGCTGTATCCATAAAACTTAAGGAAGGAATAAATACTTTAAGTATTGTTGCTGTAAATAAACTTGGAAAGAAAACCGAAGATATTAGAACCGTAATTTATAGAGCCGAAAAGTTAAAGGAGATTCCTGTAGTTGAAGAGGGAAAGGAATCTACCCAATCTACCCCCACTATTCCTACAGATGCTTTGGAATAGCAGTAAAATCGTGATATTCTAACTCTATGGCTAAGCAAACAAACAAAGAAGAAAGATTCCAACTACCCATTAATATTATTAAGAGGGATTTAATTAAAACTGTAATGTTTACGGTTTTTGCATTAGTTTTTTTAACTATTTTGAATTTGGGCGACGTTACTTATAACGATATTGTGATGTTGGTTAAAGGTATTTTTAGATCCTAATCTCTGCATCCACAAACTCATCCAAGTATCCTGCTAACACATCTTCCGGATGCACACTTTCCACGTCGGTTCTGAGGTCCTTTACTAATTTGTATGGGTGCAAAACGTAGTTTCTAATCTGGTTTCCCCATCCCGGAGCTTTGTAGTCTCCCTTCATTTTTCGCTTTTCGTCATCCATTCTTTGTAATTCAAGCGCATACAATTTCGATTTTAAAATCTTCATTGCCTTTTCTCTATTTTTAAGCTGATATCTTTCGGTTTGATTCTCTACAATAATGCCGCTAGGTTTATGTTTGATTCTCACTGCGGTGGAAACTTTGTTAACGTTTTGGCCTCCGTGCCCTCCTGCTCTAAAAGCTTCAAATTCAATATCCTCATCTTTAATTTCTATATCTATAGATTCATCTACAACTGGGATTACTTCGAC
>CAYMCX010000001.1:18947-19964 GCA_964389145.1 uncultured Candidatus Saccharibacteria bacterium | reverse complement strand
CGTTAAAAGGGGATTGTCTAACTAGTCTGTGAACTCCGGCTTCGTTTTTCAAAAATCCATATGCGTATGGGCCTGTTACCTCAATAGTGACTGTTTTTAACCCTGCTTCTTCCCCGTCTAAATGGTTTATCTCTTCAACTTTCCAGCCTTTTTTCTCCGAGTACATGAGATACATTCTCAAAAGCATGGCAGTCCAATCCATTGCCTCAGTTCCGCCCTGTCCTGCATGAATAGATAGTATTGCATCACCTTTATCATGCTTTCCCGAAAGAAAAGTTTTCTGTTCAACCCTACGCAATTCTTTTTCGAACTCCTCCTCTTGACTTTCCTCTGCCAACAACTCAAGCATGTCGTAATCCTCAATATCTTTTTGAAGTATTGCTAAATCCTGAGATACTTTTTGACCCTCTTCCCAGTTTTGCCAGGTCTTTTCATCATTTTGGCGCTTTACAAGCTCAACAATTTTTAAACGTTTTTCGTCAATAAATAGTGAGGCTTTTAATTTATCCAATCTCTGCTTAAGTTCTTCTTGCATAAAGGGATTTTAACACTAATGGGTTGTTACCTGCGCATCTCTAAAAACTTCCATTCCCAGGTCTAAAACGTCTCCTTGAATAAGTTCCTTGGATAGAATTTTGACAGCCAGATACGATTCCACTGTGTCTTCTATAACTCGGGCTAAGGGCCTTGCTCCCCATTCGGGGCTAAAACCGCGTCTCACAAGTTCGTTTATCAACTCTTGTTTAAATGTGATTTTAATTCCTTTTTCATCTGCCATTTTCTGCACTCTTCCAAGCATTAAACCCGCAACCTTTCCTACAGATTCTTGTGTTAACGGTTTGAAAACAATTATTCCGTTAAATCTGTTTAAAAATTCCGGTGCAAACTTTTCTCTAACTTCTGTCATAGCCGAAGCACTCATTTCTTCAAACGTTCCCTTCCTTTGAGATATTTCCTGAATACCTCTAGTGCCTACGTTGCTTGTGGCGATAATTATTGTGTTTGTAAAATCTATTA
>CAYMCX010000001.1:18038-18937 GCA_964389145.1 uncultured Candidatus Saccharibacteria bacterium | reverse complement strand
TTTGTTCTAACCGCCTCAGTTAAGATACCTTTGCTCCTGCCGTCGGAGGTGCCCAGTAGACGGTCGATACTGTCCATTTGCTGATACTCTGACATGTCCAGTCTGATCATGGCTTTTTCGTCACCAAAGTACTCCCTGGATAGGGTTTTGGCGGTTTCGGTTTTGCCTACTCCTGTTGTTCCTACAAATAGGAAGCTTGCGATAGGCTTAGATTCATTTCTCATGCCTGCACGGGCCCTCTTGAGGGCTGCACCGAGCTGAATTATGGCCTCATCCTGCCCTATAACGCGTTTTTTCATGGCTTCCTCTATGTTGAGTAGTTTTTGGGTTTCGCCCTCTGTAATGGCTGCTACAGGCACCTTGGTTACTTGGGATATTTCCGTAGAAATGTCGTCGGTAGTTAGGTACTTATTTGTGTTTGCCTTGGAAGCGGCGGTTCTATTTAAAATGTCGATTGCTTTATCAGGAAATACTCTTTCATGAATAAGTTTGTCCGAGAGTTCGACGACCTTTTTTAATGCCGGGTAGGTGATTGTAATGTGGTAATCGTGCTCAAAGTTTTTGCAGATTACTTTAAGAATGTTTAGAGTTTCTGCTTTTGTGGAGGGGGAAACTTGAATTAATTCAAATAATCTGGCAAATGCCCCGTTTGGCTCTATGTATTTTCGGTAATTTTCTATATTAGTAGCACCTATGAATTGGACGTTTCCCTTTAAGTGAGGTTCCAGAAGGGAAAATATATTTGATCCTTCACTTGCGTTTCCATTTACTCCGGTAACAAGTGTGTGGATTTCGTCAATAAATAAAATGATGTCTCCAGATTTATTTACTTCGTCCATTATTATTTTAAGTTTTTGGGCGATTTCTCCGGCAGTTTTAGTTCCGGCAATTAAGGACCC
>CAYMCX010000001.1:8116-18028 GCA_964389145.1 uncultured Candidatus Saccharibacteria bacterium | reverse complement strand
AAGGACCCTGTTTCGAGACTTACGATACGTTTATATTTGAGCGCAGGATATGCTATTCCGCCAACTACCTTATGAGCTAGACCCCGAATTATGGATGTTTTTCCGCTTCCCGGGTCACCTATTAAAAGTACGTTTTGATGGGAGCCGCTTAATATTTCCGCAATCTTCTTGGTTTCTTCTTCTCTTCCTACAATTTCTTTAATTAGTCCCTGCTGCACTTTTCTGGTGAAGTCTTCTGATATGGAATTTAAGGCAGGTGTAACACGCCCAGTCATTCCTTTTCCGATTCCGCCCATTATGGGAAGTTTAAAATCTTCTTGCCAGAAATGTAATTTAGAGAGTTCTTCCCGTTCTGTGACGATCCAAGAGGATGTGGTTTCCACGGTTTCAAAAAGTGAATTAAATGAGTTGAGCAAATTTTCTATTCTTGGAATTCCTGATAATGCAGCGGTGAATATATGTTCAACTTCTACGTAACGGGTTTTGTCTTTTACTGCATATTCATACGCTTTGTTAAGAAGGTTTGCGGTTTCGATTGACGGTGCCTCTGAGATTTTCTTTATGAAACTACTGCTAATTTTACAAAAAGGGGAGTCCGCTTCTTTTACGCATAAAACCTCGTTGGACAACTCAGCTTTAATTAATAAGAAACGTACTTGAGGGTCGTCTAATAAAGTTGGTAAAAATTTGGTGCCTTGGTTTAAAAGATTTTGTGAATATTTTTCTGCTTTTGGTCTTAGGCATTTTGTCAGGTCTTTTTTTACTTGATGTACCCGCAATGCCGGTATGTTTTTCTTATATTTATAGTGCAGTAGCAGCACAGTCGCCAATAAAGGCAGAGTATAGAATTTTAGGTAATAAATGCAGATAATCCAAAGGAGATACCACAAAATAGGGGATATTAAGCTTATTACTGAAAGTACAGATAGAATTACCATTCCGATTATTACAGAACCTAGTCTGAAGAAAAATCCAATGACACGTCCTGCCTTCGAGTAGTCACCAAAAACCGGCGTAAAAATTAGCCTAATATTAAGGGTGAAAGACAGTTCGTGGTTTAGTAGAGCCGTGGCTCTCTTAGAGATTACGAATATTTTTTTTGGAAATCCGAGTACAAACCAATATATAAAAGAGATAAATTCACCGGGCAGGTCTAACATGCTTTAAGGATAGCAGAAAAAGGTGTGTGTTCAAGTTTTTAGCGGAAGGAAAAAGGGTCTTTGTTAGACCCTTTTTCCTGTCCGATTATCAGTTAGTTCCCACAGCGTTAAATTCAAAATCAAAGATCGCGCTTTTTCCTTGCTTGGTTTCCGAGAAATTTGAAAGGGTATTAAATCTTAGGACATACCCCTTAGCTTCTCCCATGTTAATTTGGCCCAAAACCACCCCTTCTGTTTTCCACTTAATAAGCGTTTTCATTCCTAGTGAGGTTCCTAACTCATCGGTATCTACAACTCCGTTACCGTTTACATCGTCCCATGGAATTATTTCGCAATAGATAAGCTGTCTAAGTTCGTCGGGATCGTTTACTGTTTCGTAGTTTGAGTAGGATGTTACCGTTAAGGGTGTTGTCGCGTTGTTATACAGTTTTACCAGGTAATCTTGGTGCCAGCTTGGTGCTATATTTTGGAACGAAGGTCCCGGTTTTGTATCCACTAAGTTGGTTTCTTCTATTCCCAGGCTGACATCGTTTAGTAGCTTTAAGTCGGCGCTGGCAACACTAAAGGTAGATCCGGTGTAGGTTGCTTTATCGCTAAATGCCGCATACGTTGCGCCCAAAGTTACAACAAGCATGGCAAACATGGCCAAATATGTAATTATTCTTTTCTTCATTGTCTATCACCTCCCTTCCCGATTCAAATCCTATATCATATACACAATATAGGTTATTGCAATATACGTTACAATATTGTAGATTCTATTTTACATGGAATACTGCACTAACGTTGGTGAAAAGATAAAAAGTATTCGCCTCAAGAAAAATTTATCTCAAGAGCGGTTTGGAACAAAAGTTGGTGTTTCAGGAAAAACGATTTCGTGTTACGAAACCGGTAAGGTAAAACCCCCGTTAAAAATTTTAGAAAAAATCGCACGAATTTATAAGATTCCGTTTCTGGTTAGCGATCTTGGATATAGAAGTGAAATAAGAGAAAAAATGGAATCAATTAACCGCATGGTCAACGATTTAGACTTCCTAATAAATAGAGAATATGAATAGGTGATTATCTCTTTGAGTATTGAGGAGCTTTTCTTGCTTTTCTCAAGTAGTATTTCTTTCTTTCGACCATTCTGGAGTCTCTGGTCAAAAGGCCTTGTTTTCTTAAGATTTTTGCCCACTCTTCGCTTATTTGGGCCAACGCTCTGGAAACTCCGTGAATAACGGCTCCCAGTTGCGCTGATTTTCCTGAACCGAAAACTTTGATAGTTCCTTTAAATTGAGCTGTTGGATGAGAAACTCCGATTGCGTGGAATGGCTTCATCCATCCGATTTTGTCTGATTCTGAAGGGAAGTATGTAGCAACATCTGCACCGTTAATTGTGAAATCGCCTTTTTCTTCGTATAAAAATACTTTAGCAACTGCAGTCTTTCTTCGACCTGTTCCGGTTACTAATTTGGATGTTTGAGTTGTTTTTTCTTTTTCTGTTTTAGGCATTTGCTTGTGCTTTGTGGGGATGTTCTGTTCCCTCGTAAATATATAAGTTACTCATTCTTTCTTTTCTAAGTCTGTTTTTAGGAAGCATCCCTTCTATAGCTTTTCTTAAAACTTCAGTAGGTTTCTTATCTAAAAGTTTACCCATTGTAATGCTTCTTAAGCCTTTAGGGAAGCCTGTGTGGTGGTAATAAACTTTATCTTTAAGCTTATTGCCGGTAACAGCAATTTTTGCTGCATTTATAATAACAACTTTGTCGCCAATTTCAGCGTTAGGGGCATATTGTGGTTTATTCTTTCCCATTAAAAGTACAGCGACTTCAGTTGCAAGTCTTCCTAATACTTTATTATCAGCGTCAATAAAGTGCCATTCTTTTATTATTTGTTTAGCGTTTGGTGCGTAAGTCTTTTCCATATTTCTCCGTTACTCTTTAACCTCAACTGCTTCTTCTTTAACTTCCTCTTTTACTTCTTTTACTTTCTTGGCCTTAGTAGTTTCCTTTTTCTTTGCGGGTTCTACTTTTGCTGTTTTATCAATTACGAATTCGATTCTGGCCATTTTAGCGTTATCGCCAACTCTTTCTGGTAGTTTTACAATTCTTGTGTATCCGCCCTGTCTTTTTTCGAACAAAGGTACTACTTCTTTGAACAATGCATTGACAGCATCATTTGTAGTTAATTTGTTCTTGGCATACTTTACAGCAGTAAAGTCTTGGCTTTGTTTAGCTTTGGTAATAAGTTTTTCTATGAAAGGCCTAAGATACTTGGCTTTAGCTAAGGTTGTTTCAATTTTCTTGTGCATAACAAGTGAGGTAGAAAGGTTTTTGATTAATGCCTTTCTATGTGCTGCGTCCCGTCCTAATTTTTTTTCTTTAACTCTGTGTATCATAGATATTTACCCGAGAGTTTCTTATCGGTAACCCTCTTTCTCAAGTAATTTTTTGATTTCTTCTACGGATTTTTCACCAAGGTTTTTAATATCTGACAATTCTTCGTCTGACTTACTGATTAAATCACCTAAGGTTTCGATTCCATGCTTCTTTAATGCGTTTATGGTTCTCGTGGGTAGGGACAATTCTTCAACAGCTGTTCCTTCCTGACCTTTTGATTTCGTTACTTTGATAGCGGGTACTACGTATTCGGGTTCTTCCTCTACAATTTCTTCGCCATTCCAGCTGGAAACTGTTGTGTAGTATTCCTTTAAGATTGCAGCTGACTTTGTGACAGCTTCCTTTGGAGAGATACTTCCGTCAGTTTCAACGGTCAAAACAACTTTATCCAGGTTAATGTCTTTGCCAAATCTAGTAGGTTCTACTTCGTAGTGAGCGTTTACGATAGGTGAGTACATTGCATCAAGTACGATAACTCCAATCTTAGAAGTTTGTCTTTCTTCCATAGGGGAGTAACCGATACCTGTTTCGACAACGATTTCAGCCTTTAAGGTTGCATTCTTATCATTTAAGGTTGCGATTACTAAATCCTTGTTTATTACCTCTATTTCAGAAGAGGCTTCGATGTCGCCTGCTGTTACAACTCCCGGACCTTTAGCGTTAATAGAAGCTGCTACAGGATTTTTTGAGAAATTATTAAATCTTACTTTCTTAAGGTTTAAAGTAATTTCTACAACATCTTCCTTTACGCCAGGAATTGTTGTGAACTGGTGATCAACACCTGCGAATTTCAACTGTGTTATAGCAGATCCTTCCAAAGAGGTGAGTAAGGTTCTCTTTAATGAATTACCTACTGTGTGTCCGTAACCTGTTGGAAGAGGTTCCATGCTGAATACTCCGACGTTGGCTTTTTCGGATACTGCACTTATTTTTAAATCAGAAGGATTTACCTTCATAAACATTACTCCTTTTATCTTGAGTAGAACTCAATAATTAATTGAACTTTTACCTCTTGTGCTAAATCATCAAGGGTAGGTAATTTAGAAAACTTTACTTGCTTTTCTTTAACATTTGCTTCGATCCATGTAGGCATAACAAAGCCTTCTCTTAAGTGAACTTTATCAAAGTCTACTGGTTTTAAGACATCTCCTGCTTTTAGTTGCATGGAAGGAATGTTAGTGACTTTTCCGTTTATCTCAAAAACGTTGGATCGTACTAACTGTCTTGCTTGGGCTCTTGATGTAGCAAATCCACTTCTGTAGACAAGGTTATCAAGTCTGGTTTCAAGCTCCTGCATCAAGACCTCTCCTGTAATACCTTTTGCTTTTAATGCTGAGTTTACGTATCTTTGGAACTGTTTTTCCAAGACACCGTAAATTCTCTTACACTTCTGTTTTTCTCTTAACTGAACGCCGTATTCAGAAAGTCTTCTTCTGGATGTACCGTGCTGTCCGGGAGCTTGGGTTCTCTTTGTAAGAGTACACTTATCCCCTTCGCATTTTGTACCTTTAAGATAAAGCTTTGCGCCTTCTCTTCGGCATAATCTACATTTTGCATCAGTATATCTAGCCATGTTTAAATCCTTCTCCTTTTCTTAGGTCGGCACCCATTATGTGGAATAGGTGTTATATCAGAAATTGATGTTACGTTTAATCCTGCAGTTTTCAAAGCTTTGATAGAAGAGATTCTTCCCATTCCTGGTCCCTTTACGAATACTGAAACTTCCTTAACTCCTTTTTCATATGCTCTTCGTGCAATTTCCTCAGCTGCTTTAGTTGCTGCGTAAGGTGTGGACTTTCTGGAACCTTTAAATCCGGCTCCTCCTGCACTTCCGTTAAACAAAGCATTTCCTTCTGCGTCGGTAATTGTAATAAGCGTGTTATTAAAGCCTGCCATTATATAAACTCTTCCTGAGGAAGGGTAGATTTTCTGCTTATTCTTTTTTGTTACAGTTGCTTTTGCCATATTATTTATTATTTCTTAGCTAGTTTCTTCTTCATACCTCCTACTGTCTTTTTCTTTCCTTTTCTGGTTCTAGCATTACTTCTTGTCCTTTGACCTCTAGTAGGAAGTCCGGACTTGTGTCTCAAACCTCTGTATGATCCTATTTCTACAAGTCTTCGTACGTTTTGAGATACTGTTCGTCTTAACTCACCTTCAGTTGAAATTCCCAGTTCGACTAGTTTTGCTCTAATTGCTGCAAAATCTGTGTCGGTTAAGTCTTTTACTCTGGTATTTAAGTTGATACCTGCAGAAGTTAATATCTTCTTAGATAAAGTGGGACCAATACCATAAACATACGTTAATCCTGCTTCTATTCTTTTATCGTTTGGTAACTCTGTACCAGCAAATCTTGCCATAATTTAAAAATTAGTTAACCCTGCCTTTGCTTGTGCTTTGGGTTCCTTTTACAAATAACTCGAACAACGCCTTGTCGTCTGACAATCTTACATTCCCGGCATATTGGTTTAACAGATGATCGCACTTTCATAATATATTTATTTAACTAAACTAATATCTTTCGTTTAAGATCCTACTTGATAATATACCTGATTTCAAGGTGTTATCTATATCGGTAAGATATTCTTCCGCGTTCTAAATCGTGGGGAGAAAACTCTACTTTAACTTTATCTCCGGGAAGTATTCTTATTTTAAACTTTCGCATTTTACCAGATAAGGACGCTAATGCAATAGTTTCATCAGGGAATTCTATCTTAAACATTCCCCCCATCATTGCTTCTTTGACGACACCGTCTTTTGTAATTACTTCTTTTGTTGAATTCATTAAACTTTTTCCTGTCGATATCTTATACCATACCAATCACTTCAGTTTATACTTTCGGTTGATTTGAGAATTATATCAACAGGACGCGCTAAATTCTAGCAAATAGGGTGGTTGTAGGTCAATAGAGGACTGAAAGAGGGTTAAAAAAGAAACAAGCCACTAAAGATCAGTATAAAACTGCTTTGGTGGCTTGGAATTGTTATGAGTCGGACTGGGATATTTTTTTGTATATCTTTATAACGCTAAAAATAGTCCGACTCGTATTCATTGTTGAAACTTGCACCCTAAGCACGAAACAATCTCGTGTTTGACGGCTACAACAGGCCCCTGAGCTCCTAAAATTTTATAGCTCCACTGAAAAAAATGGGCTAAACAGGGTATGCCGGAAGGGTTAGCAGAAAAATCCGTTCTGCTGTTTCAACAATGTTAATATCGCCATTTTATACGAGATGCCCGGATCTGTCAACTATAGGTCATACGTAAATTATGGTCAAAACCATTGCAAAACCAACTAAAACCTCTAAAATACGGTTATGCTTGACATTAAATACATAAGGGAAAACGCGGAAGTAGTAAAAAAGGCTGTTGTGGAAAAACATTTATCACAAGTCGTTGACGTTGACCGGTTGCTTGAACTAGATGCTAAGCACATATCTCTTCTTAAGCAGGTTGAGATTCACAGGGGTTTGAAAAACAAGCTATCAGAGGATATTTCCAAGGTAGATCAGGAAACCAGGATAAAATTGGTTTCCGAGGCTACGGCAGTAAAGCAGGAATTGTCAGAAATGGAAGAAAAGCTCAAGGTTTTAAAGTCTGAGGTTGAACGGATAATGCTTTTAGTTCCTAATGTAATTGCACCAGATGTCCCAGAAGGTAAAGACGATTCGGAAAATGTTGTATTACGTAGTTGGGGTGAGCCCAAGAAATTTAGTTTCACACCAAGAGATCACGTTGAACTTGGAACAAAACTTGATCTAATTGACACGGAAAAAGCTGCCGAAGTTAGTGGTTCGCGCTTTGTCTATCTTAAGAATGAAGCCGTTTTGTTGCAGTTTGCAATAATTCAATTTGTATTTAAAACCCTAACGGATCCCATACTTATTTCAAAAATTGCGCAGTCTGTGGGTAATCCTTTTAACAATGTTTTCACGCCGGTTGTTCCTCCCGTATTAATAAAGCCTGAGATAATGAAACGAATGGACCGTTTGGATCCTATTGAGGAAAGATATTATATCCCAGGAGATCCTTTGGTATTAGTAGGCAGTGCTGAGCATACATTAGGGCCCCTGCTTATGAACGAAACCGTAGAACAGAAAGATCTTCCTATTAGATACATTGGATACTCCACAGCTTTTAGAAGGGAGGCAGGTACATATGGTAAGGATATAAAAGGAATAATTCGTGTTCATCAGTTTGATAAACTTGAGTTTGAAACATTTGTCCCGCAGGAATTTGGGGACGTAGAGCAAAAATTCTTAGTGGCTTTGCAGGAATACTTTATGCAGCAGCTTGGTATTCCGTATCAGGTAATAGGTATTTGTTCGGGGGATATGGGAAAGCCTGATTACAGACAAATAGATATTAATTCTTGGATGCCTTCTCAGGGTAAGTACCGCGAGACTCAGACCTCAGATTATATGACTGATTTTCAGTCTCGTAGATTAAACTCTGCATACAAAGGTGAGGATGGCGCAAGAAAGTATTTGTATATGAACGATGCGACGGCAATAGCAATAGGTAGAACGCTTGTAGCTATAATGGAGAACTATCAAGAGGAAGACGGATCAATTCGAGTACCGGAAATTCTACAGAAATACGTAGGTATAGATAAAATCAAAACTAGGGGTTAACATTATAACAATGTCTGTCTGGGATAACATCAAACTACCCAAAACTATTTTTCAAACATCTTCTCCCTATGGTGGAAAAATTGAAGTATGGCAAGTTGGTCAGACAACCAAACTTGTTTCTGACGGGACCGTTCAATCTGTAAATTGGGATTCACCAAGTGCCGAGAGAATGGTTTTTGGACAAGTGGCTTCTGTTATTAAGGAACACGCTCCAAGTGCGCAGCGGGTTTTTGTGCTTGGGTTAGCAGGTGGGGCAATGCAGCATCTTATTTCAAAATCTTTACCTGGTGTTGAAATTGTAAGTGTGGAAATAGATAAGGTGATGGTGGAAATTGCCAAGAACTATTTCCATCTGGACGATATCCCAAACCACAAGGTTATTGTTGAAGATGCTTGTCGGGTAATAGTCGAACCTGAGAAGCACGGGTTAACAACGATGTATTTTGATGTCGCAGTTGTTGATATTTACTGCGGAGACAAATTTCCGGATTTAGGAAGATCAGGTAATTTTTTTGCTTCCCTGAAGAGTATGGTAAAACCGGGAGGCCTCGTAATCTTTAATAGAATATATTTGGAGGATCATCAGTATGAGGTTGATTTGTTTATAGACGACCTAGGTGAATTTTTTCATGACGTAGATACACTCACAATTGCCGGGAAGACCAACTCAGATAACATTCTTATTTTTGGTCGCTCGTAGTATAGTTTTATAACTTATATGTCTATTTTCCAATCACTCATTTTAGGAATAGTTCAGGGTTTAACGGAATTTTTACCCATATCTTCTTCGGGGCATTTAATAATTTTTCCAAACGTATTTGGATGGGCGCAGCAACCTCTTGTATTTGATACAACTCTTCATTTAGGAACAGCCGCCGCACTCATTGTCTTTTTTAGAAAAGATTTATTTAGTATTGCCAAGGCAGTGGTTTTTGATCTGCCAAAAAATCCTAAGATGTATTCCCCTTTAACAAAAGTTGGGCTTGCAATTGTTGTTGGAATAATACCTGCAGGGGTAGTCGGATTTTTATACGGGGACTTTTTGGAAAATACATTCCGAAGTGTTCAAAGTGTTTCTCTATTTTTAGTATTGGGAAGTGTATTGATGTTTATAGCGGAAAAAGTTTTGCAAAAGAGAAATAACCAGGCAGACAAGATATCTGTGATGAAAGGTTTTATTATTGGTTTGTTTCAAACTTTGGCACTTCTTCCCGGTATGTCCAGATCAGGTTCTACTATATCTGGTGGAATGATTCTTGGACTTGATAGAGAAGCCTCGACTAGGTTTTCCTTTTTACTTTCCGTACCCATTGTGGTTCTAGCAGCCTTTTATCAATTGTTTAAAGCGAGAGGGGAAATAACTGCGGGTGTGGAACTTTCTATGCTTATTGGTTTTACCACAAGTTTTATTAGCGGAATTTTAGCCATCGGTTGGTTGTTAAAGTTTGTGAAGAACAAAAATCTTTATCCGTTTATCATTTATCGAATAATCTTAGCGGTGCTTCTTTTGGTGCTCATTTGAGAATTAGTAGTACCGTACCTGCCGTAATCAGGATAATCCCTAAAACACCTTTTATAGTAATACTCTCACTTAAAAAAAGAGCCCCAAGAATTAGTACAAAGATCAAGCTTAATCTATCAAGCCCTGCGACTCCTGAGGCGGGTCCTGTCTTAAGAGCCAGGAAATAAAAAATCAAGGAAAACTGGCAAAAAAATCTAGTTTTGTCGTCGTCGGA
>CAYMCX010000001.1:0-8106 GCA_964389145.1 uncultured Candidatus Saccharibacteria bacterium | reverse complement strand
AAAAATCCACGACCCCGCCCCGGCGATCCCTGCCAAAACAATAAACTTAAAGGATTTGCTATCGATAGTATTAAGAAGTGAGAACTTTCCAAGTAAAAGTGAAGTAACTAATAATACCGTAGTACTTACCAGTGCTCTAACAGTAGTGGCCAATGTCGAATCAACTTTTGACACACCAAGTTTACCAAAGACAGCGACAAGTGCTGCGAAGACTGCGGCTACTAATGCGTATATGATCCAAGCTTGCATATATAAATAGTAGCATAGGGAACCCCGGAATTTGTCTGCTTCCGGGGCGTTGCTTTAGCAAATAACAACTCGTCCCTCCTTTATAAGCTTTTCCAGGTCATACTGATCAATGTCTACGTAAGACTCCTTTCCTTGAATTGTGTATATCCATGTATGCTCAAACTTTCTTTTCCCCGTTTTGCGTCTGCCAACTTCCATTAGTACCAGACGCGCCTCCCGGTTTCTGTATTTTTCCAGAGGGTGGTTCGCAGGCAGCCTGATAATTTTCAACCAGGCTCCATTACATTCAAACAGCGGCTCTGGAACGGGAGCCTTCTCGCAGGTTTCTGCATCTTTGAGAGTTTTGTGAAAGGTCAGGCATAACCTGCAAACAATTTGGTTTTTCTTCGTTAGCATCTGTCTCCTTTTTCTTCTTGTCTTGCTATAAAGTGAGTGTGGGTAGCATTATAACAGGATATTTTTGATGGTATAATCACATCGTCATGCTGGGATTTTTATTTGATACAAATGAAAAGCAGGTAAATAAGTTCAAACCTTTGGTTATCAAAGTAAACTCTTTTGAGAGCGAAATTCAGAAATTAACAGAAGAACAAGTCAAAGCTAAAACAAACGGCTGGAAAGAGGAGTTGAAAAATTTAGATGAGGACGCAAGGAAAAAACATTTAGATAAAATACTTCCCGAAGCTTTTGCTCTTGTTCGTGAAGCAGCTTTTAGAACTATTAAACACAGACATTTTGACGTGCAACTACTAGCAGGAATGGTTTTACACGACGGAAAAATTGCAGAACAAAAGACAGGTGAAGGTAAAACACTAACTGCCACCTCCCCATTATATTTGAACGCGCTAACCCAAAGAGGCGCGCACCTGGTTACTCCAAACGACTATCTATCAAGACACGGTGCCGGTTGGATGGGTCCTGTTTATGATTATTTGGGAATGAAAGTCGGCGCGATAATGCAGGAAAGGGCTTTCGTTTTTGACAAAGAATATATTAGTGAAGAATTCCAGGATGAATATGCCAGGCATTTAAAAGAAGTACCCAGACAACAGGCTTATCAATGTGACATCGTTTACGGTACAAATCATGAATTTGGTTTTGACTACTTAAGGGACAACATGGCGCATCGCTTAGGAGATATGGTTCAAACAAGTGCAAACGGTGACTGGGGAATTCATAACTATGCAATTGTTGACGAGGTTGACTCCATCTTAATCGATGTTGCTAGAACTCCTCTAATTATTTCTACATCTGACTCCCGTGCTTCCGAAAGATATCATCAGGCTGATTCAATTGTAAAAGCGCTAATTAAAGGTACAGATTACGACCTTGAAGAGAAATTTAGAAATGTAACTTTAAGTGATCTTGGAATTAGGCGCGTAGAAAAAATGTTAGGAGTTGGGAATTTGTATGAACAGGACTTTGAAATGGTTCATTTGATCGAACAATCTTTAACTGCACGTTCGTTGTATGAAAAGGATAAGGATTATGTAGTAAACGACGGTAAAGTTGTAATTGTAGATCAGTTTACCGGTCGTTTACTTCCCAGTAATAGGTATTCACATGGACTTCACCAGGCGATAGAAGCAAAAGAAGGTGTGGAAATTCAGCACGAATCAAAAACACTCGCAGAAATCTCATACCAAAATTATTTTAGAATGTATAAAAAACTTGCTGGTATGACTGGTACTGCTGTTACGGAAGCAGAGGAATTTTACAAAATATATAAACTGGACGTAGTTGTGATTCCAACAAACAGACCTGCTGCAAGATCAGACTACAACGATGTAATTTATAAAACGGAGGCTGCAAAGTTTAGAGCGGTTGCGGATGAAATTGTAGAAAGGCACACACAGGGTCAGCCGGTGTTGGTTGGTACTACTTCGGTTGATAAATCTCAGTTGCTTCACGAACTTTTAAAACGAAGAAATGTTCCTCATGAAATCTTGAATGCAAAAAATCACGAACAGGAAGCATTAATTATTGCTCAAGCAGGTAGAAAAGGATCAGTTACAGTTTCTACAAATATGGCAGGCCGAGGAGTTGACATTATTTTAGGAGGAGATCCGCCAACCGGTAACGAGCAGGAAGAGGTCAAAAATGCTGGAGGTTTACATGTTATTGGCACGGAGCGTCACGATTCAAGAAGAATTGATAATCAGCTAAGAGGTCGTTCAGGAAGACAAGGGGACCCGGGTTCCTCGAGATTCTTTGTTTCGTTGCAGGACGATTTAATGAGAATTTTTGGCGGTGCTCAAATGGAAGGTGTAATGAACAGATTTGGTATGGACGAGAACATGCCTTTGGAAGCAGGTATTGTTACCCGTGCTATTGAAACAGCTCAAAAGAAAGTGGAGGGTTTTAATTTTGACAGACGAAAGCAGGTTGTCGAAATGGATGACGTTATAAACGTTCATAGAGATGTTGTTTATAAACTAAGACGAAGAATTTTGGAAATTAGTGGCGGGAATTTGGAACACAAAGATTGGCTAATTCAGAAACTAAGCCAATATTCAGATTTTGATGAAAAGTTGTGGAATAAATTTGAAAAGAATTTTGGGAAAGATTTATGGCTAAACGTTTTTGCCGAATTAAGTTTACCTGTGGTTGATGTTTTATGGATGGAACATTTGGTGGATATGGATCAGCTGCGGGAGGGAATAGGACTTAGAGGGTATGCCCAGCGTGATCCAATGGTCGAATACAAACGGGAAGGTCACGCGAATTTTGAAGTTTTAGTTTCCAGAATTTATACAAGTGTTGCTGAGCGGATTATTAAGTTTTCTGAGTCCGCTGAGGTGAAAGCGACATCAATGAAGGAACACCCAGCACTGCATCAACACGCTGCTCCAAGCAAGCTACCGGCAAATGTAACCTACCAACATGGTGAATTAGAGTCGGGAGTTGGGGAGGAGATGAAAGCACAGAAAGCTAAACTTGTAGATAGATCCGGAAGAGAGTTAAAAGTAGAAAGCGTCACTGCAGGCCAGAATAAACCCGGAAGAAACGATCCGTGCCCCTGCGGAAGCGGGAAGAAGTTTAAACACTGTCACGGCAAATAACATGCTTTCCAAAAAAGACGCCTTTATAAAAAAACTTACCGAAATTTATCCCAATTCCTTTGATGACATTTTAAATAATATTAAAACCCCTAAACCAACTATCTTTAGAGTTAATACTATAAAAAGCAGTGTAGAAGATGCTACGGCGGAATTGACTAAGGAAGGTTTTGTTTTAGAGAGTGGGCCGCTTTCCCAAAGTTTTATAGTAAGGTCCGGGACTAAACGTATTTCTGAAACAAAAGCTTTTGATGAGGGGAGAATATACATCCAACGCCTTTCTAGCATGCTTCCTGTTTTAGAATTGGAACCGAAAGCCTGCGAAAAGATTTTAGACATGTGTGCGGCCCCGGGGAGTAAGACTTCACAAATTGCCGAGGAATCGGGCAACCTTGCACAAATTACGGCGGTAGAAAATAACCGAAACCGTTTTTTTACTCTCAAAAATAATTTGGAAAAACAGGGTGTAAAGAACTTCACATTAATTTTAGAAGCTGCCCAATTTTTGGACAGAAATCATCCGGAACTTATTGGTAGTTTTGATAAAATTTTGTTAGACGCCCCCTGTTCAAACGAGGGGTTTATTAGTTTGGACGACCAGGCAACATTAGAAAGATGGAATCCCAAACTTCCCGGGAAACTGTCTAAACTTCAAAAGAAATTAGTTTCAACGGGAATTAAGCTTTTAAAACCGGGGGGAACGCTAGTTTATTCAACCTGTACTTTTAGTAAAGAGGAAAATGAAGAAGTTATTGAGTGGGTATTAAAAAAGTTTCCTGAAATGAAATTAGAAAAATTAAAAAGGGTTACTCCTGACCGGTTGTATTCTGGGTTCTTTTTTGCAAAGCTTCTAAAATCTGCCTAGCTTTTTCTGCGCCTTCGTATTGGGGGTTTATTTCCAGTGCTTTTTTAAAAAATTGTTCTGCAATCTCGTACTGACCAATCTTTACATACACCGTTCCCAAGTTATGGATTGCTTCCACGTAATTTGGGTTTATCTCAACCGCTCTGCTAAATGCTCCTATGGCTGCATCTTCGTTGCCTTCTGTAGAGTAAGCATCTCCTAGATTATTAAATACACGGGGACTAAGGGGTGCTGTTTTTGATGTAGCTTCCCAAAGAGCTCTGGAGTTTTTCCAGTCCATTGTTCTGGTAAATGTTTTTGCCCCGTATGCAGACAAAATTAATAAAGTGGCTACTAAAGCGAAGTGCTTATATTTATCGCCAATTTTTGTTTGAATACTCAGTAGAGTTATAGCAACTAGGATGCTAAAAAATATTGAGGATACGTACAGGTAACGTTCTGCGATAAAAAAAGCCACCTGGACCGGGCTGAAAGTTGGGTACATGGGTATTAATATTAGTAACAACAAACCGGCTGCGATTCTGCTTCTTTTTAAAAGTATAAAAAGCAGTGGAATCAGTGCAATTGTGAACAGGATCATGAATGTGTAAAAGCTTTCTCCAATGATTTGTCCTTCATGAAATATGCTTAAATGGTCGGGAAACAAAAGCAATTTGAATATCATATAAAACGTGTACGGGAGTCTGTTAAGCCATGGTGTGGAGTCTGCAGAATTAAAATTGTAAGTGGTTTGTAGGATATTTATTCTTTCAGAGCTAAGTTGCCCTATAAATGCAAAATAAGTGAAACCTATTACTACAAAGTAAGGAATCGTTTTCACAATTTTATGTAAATCTATCTTTTTGTCCCAAATGAAAAATTCCAACGCCAGGATTATTATCGGAAGGGAAAATAGCCACACAGAGGTGGTAGTAAAGATACCTATTATATATACTAAAAGCGAGGCAGCCACATATCTTTTATCGTTGTTCTCTTTGTAGTTCACATACAATAAAAGGGGTATTAATAGAAAAAGCGTACTAAATAAGTACCCAGCCGCACTCATCCAAGCAACAGGCTCTACATTAACCGGATGGATTGCGAAAAGCAGTGTAGCTATCGCTGAGACATTTTTTCTAAAAACCAGATACGTAAACAAAAATACCAGAATAGTTATAAAGGTATGTAGAACTAAAGAGAGTAAGTGTATAGGAAACGGATTATTTCCAACCGTGTTTTTAAGAAAAGAAAAGGTGATAGAACCTATTTGCCCGGTTTTCATGTTATTACCAAGGTTTAGGAGGGAGCTGTTTTCCACGTAGCCTGCCCTATCGTCAGCCGATACGAAATCGTTAAATAAAACTGGTGAAAAGACTACAAAGTTTAAAAGCACTATTACCAGGATGAAAAATCTATTTGCTTTTAGGATGCTAAACATATTCCTCATACTTTTTCTAACACCTTTCTAATAGTCATAGGTAACAGTTTAATGTTATCATGCCATCATGTTTAAGGAGGTAAAGAGATTGGTGTCGGAATTAGTGGAAACATTTGTGTGTTCCCTCGTAGTAATCCTTGTTTTGTATATGTGGGTTGCGCTTCCCGAGCAGGTTTGGGGTCAGAGTATGGAACCGAGTTTTTATACAGGGGAACGTGTTTTAGTAGAAAAAGTTACCAAACATATTGAGGGTTTTAATAGAGGTGACGTTGTTGTACTTCATCCACCCAGTAATGATTCCATAGACTATATAAAGAGAATTGTAGCGATGCCCGGAGAGTTGGTTAAGGTTTCTGAGTGCAATGTGTACATTTTTAAGGATGGAAAAACTTACCAACTTGAAGAACCTTACTTAAAGGAAGATACTTGTACAAAGGGCGGATCTTCTGTAAAAGAAGGTAGATACCTAAAAGTAGAGGATGGGTTTTACTTTGTTTTAGGTGATAACAGGGGTAATTCTGCCGATTCAAGGTTCTTTGGTTTAGTTGAAAGAGATCGTATTTTAGGGAAAGCTGTTCTTAGGTTCTGGCCTATTAACAAATTAGGATTTTTATGATAGATTATCCTGTTGACAAGCCCAAATCCCTATGTTAAGGTACGCTCTGTCGCACAACGAACAATGAGTACGGTCATCCCGTGCTCAATTTGTATTTGAATTTGAATTTTACTTCGTCCGGAAGTAAGGAAGTAGGAAGCTTCAATCGAAACACCTAAATGCGCTATAGTTTTTCAAAGAGAAAAAATACTCTGCCCCTACCCAACCTGTCTTCAGTTCAGCTTGACTCTTTTAAATGGCTGAGAGAACAGGGTTTAAATGAAATCCTAGATGAATTAGGAACGATAGAGGATTATTCCGGCCGAGGCTGGGTTTTAAAACTTTCCAATCCCAAAATTGAAAAAGAAAACATTAGTGTCGAACAAGCCATTCATTCTGGCAGAACTTTTGACGCTCCCTGGTATTTAACCGCTACTATCGAAGATCCTTTAAATAAAAAATCAAAAAAGCAAGTAATATACATGGGAGACATCCCTCTTATGACCGAAAGAGGAACCTACATCGTTAATGGTGTGGAAAGAGTGGTTGTTAACCAATTAATAAGATCTGAGGGTGTTTTATTCACTGGAATGTCTTCCCCTATAACAGGCCAGTTTTTAGCAGGTGCAAAAGTTCTTCCTAAAAACGGAGTTTGGTTAGAAATTGAGACCGCCAGAAGTGGTGTTATCAGTGTAAAAATCGATAGAAAGAGAAAAATTACCATTACTACTTTATTGAGAGTTTTCGGTTTACAGGATGACGATGAAATAAGACACGCGTTTAAAGATGTAGAAACAAACCCGGAACTCGACTATACAGAATCAACTATTGCTAAAGATCCTTCCTCTTCCTACGACGAAGCTTGTATCGAAATATACAGAAAAATGAGACCAGGAGAACCTTTGGTTCTTGAAAATGCTAGAGCATTAGTAGAGTCCATGTTCTTTAACAAGAGACGCTACAGTTTAGGAGAAGTAGGAAGATTTAAGATGAACCAGGTGTTAGGTTTAAACATTCCTAATGACGCAGACCACAGATTAATGCAGTTGGAAGACCTTATCAAGATAGTTACCAGAATAATTGAATTAAACAACGGAGTCGGTGTTGTAAGCGATATCGATCATTTGGCTAACAGAAGAGTAAAAGGTGTTGGCGAATTGTTACAAAACCAGATCAGAATCGGATTTTTAAGAATGGAAAAGAACATTAAAGAGAAGATGAGTTTGCAACCAAGAGACGAACTTCCAGAACCCACAGTTTTAATTTCACCAAGAGCAGTTGCTGCAAATATTCACAGTTTCTTTGCATCAGGCGCGCTTTCACAAATGCAGGATCAGCAAAACCCACTCACTTCACTTGATCACTTAAGAAGACTTTCAGTCATGGGACCGGGTGGTTTAACAAAAGAACGAGCAAGTATGGCCGTTCGAGATGTGCACTATTCTTCCTTTGGTAGAATTGACCCGGTTAGAACTCCTGAAGGCCCAAACATTGGACTTATCAACTACATGTCTATGTATGCCCGTGTTAACAAATACGGATTTTTGGAAACTCCTTACTATAAACTTGAAAAACAATCAAACGGTAAGATTAAAGTTACGGACAAAATTGAATTTTTGGCAGCTTACGCAGAAGATCATCACTATATTACAGATGCATCTATTGAATTAGACGAGCATGGAATAATTGTTCCAAGTCAAATTCCTCTTAGAAGAGGTGGGCAATTCACATTAGGAGATGCCTCACTTGCCGAATATATTGAAGCAGCCCCAAGGCAGATTGTTGGTATTTCAGCTGGTCTTATTCCTTTCTTACAGAACGACGATGTTGCAAGAGCTTTGATGGGAACTCAGCAAATGTCTCAGGCAGTACCTTTGGTAAAACCCGAAGCTCCACTAGTAGGAACAGGAATAGAAGATGT